>CAYTIE010000011.1:22839-26670 GCA_964437815.1 uncultured Flavobacteriaceae bacterium | reverse complement strand
TGGTGGTCAAGGATTTGTTGGTCAATTAGGGCCTCTATTTGCTGCACTTGGTACAGTTGAATCATCTGCAGTTCCTCAAGGAGATGGTGTTACTCACATTCCTGCTGGATATAGAACTTATGGTGATGCTACTAGATCACACTGGGGAGCAGATGTGTCTATGGACTACTTCGTGAATAGCGATGTAAGACTTTGGGCTAATGCTTCTTGGTTAAGTCAAAATGAGTGGACTCCAGGAGAAGATGATGATGATGACCTTCCATATTATTCTAGTCTTAATGCTCCAAAATTTAAATGGAGATTAGGAATGGATTATACTCCACCAACTGGATTTAACATGGCATTATCATTCCAACATGATGATAAATTCTATACTGAACAAGGATTTTTCACAGGAATGGTTGAGACAAAAAACCTTATTGATTTGAATATGGGGTACAGGTTTAGTTCTAATATGAGATTTGATATCTCAGCACAGAACCTTACTGATGATCCTTATTCAGCATTCCCTAATATGCCAGAAATTCGTAGAAGAGTAATAGGTAAACTTACTTTCAACTTCTAATGTTGAAATTATTATAATAAAAAGAGCAACTTTTTGGTTGCTCTTTTTTTTTGTAAACATAATAATGTAAGTATATTTGATTTCCCTAATTCTGTGAACAATTTAGAATGAAAAGTGTAGGAATTGATGCAATTGATTATTATATCCCAAATATCTTTGTAGATATGCAGGATCTGTCTCTAGCAAGAGATATTCCCTTTGAGAAACTATCTAAAGGTTTGGGAATGAAGAAAATGTCAATTCCTGATAGCAATGAAGATACTGCTTCACTAGCTGCAAATTCACTTCTTAAATTAATCACAACAAACAAAATAAATCCAACTGAAATTGGAAGAATATATTTAGGAACTGAAACGGGTCTAGATTCATCAAAGCCAATTTCATCATATGTAATAGAAATTGTTGAGGAATTACTTAGTGATAACTTTGGAAATAGATGTTTTAAAAATTGTGATATTGTTGATCTAACTTTTGCCTGTATAGGTGGTGTTGATGCTCTTGAAAACTGTATAGATTGGGTGAAAGGAGGTGAGCAAAGAAAAGCTATTGTAATTGCAACTGACATAGCAAAATATCAACTTGGTTCAACTGGAGAATATACTCAAGGAGCAGGAGCATTATCATTGTTAATCACTGAAAATCCAAAAATTGTTTCTATTTCAAATACCTGGGGAGTTGCATCAAAGGGTATTGGAGATTTCTTTAAGCCAAGAAGAATTTTCAATAAAAAAGATGTATTTAAAGAAGCTGCATTATTAATGGGATCGAGCCCTTCGGATGAAGAAGTTCTAAAGATACTTGCAAATAATGCGTCAAAATTTTGGAATTCATCAAATAAACAAATAGAAGTCTATAAAGAAGAGCCTGTATATGAAGGACAATTTTCTAATGAGTCATACCAAGAAAGAATATATGAGGCATTAGACCATTTCAAAAATCAAAAAGAAATAAATTTTCTTACTGATTGGAATTTTTTAATTTTTCATCTCCCTTATGCATACCATGGAAGAAAAATGATTTTGGAGAAATGGATTCAATGGATTGAAGAAAATGGAGAAATTGATCATTTATATAATGAGGTTGGGCCTGAAGAAAGCAATAAAAAAGAATGGTTA
The DNA here is from genome assembly GCA_964437815.1 of uncultured Flavobacteriaceae bacterium. Classification (GTDB taxonomy): domain Bacteria; phylum Bacteroidota; class Bacteroidia; order Flavobacteriales; family Flavobacteriaceae; genus Marisimplicoccus. The sequence goes on along the minus strand of CAYTIE010000011.1, from coordinate 24,990 downwards.
AAAAGTGTTAGCAAATCAAACATGTTTAATGAGTTTGTAAAAGAAAAATTAATCCCTGGCGAATTAGCTTCAGCTGAAATTGGAAATATCTACACAGGGTCAATTTTTATGTCATTAATTAGCCTATTATCTTCAGCATTAGAAAAAGGGAAGGATATAAAAAATGCTAAGATTGGATTTCTAAGTTATGGAAGTGGTTCAAAAGCAAAAATTTTTGAGGGTACTCTAGAAAGTCAATGGGAAGAAAAAATAAAAGGGTTAGATCTCTTTAACAATCTTAATGATAGGATAAAAATTGATATTAAATCCTATGAGAAATTACATAATAATGAAAGTGTATCTCCATTAGACCCTTCACTAAATTCAATTAAATTGGATAAAATAGAATCCTCAGAGTTAACAGCAGGCCTAAGAAAATACAAATAATATAAGCTCGACATGAATATACTTGTGTGCATAAGCAATGTCCCAGATACAACTTCTAAAATAAACTTTGTTGAAAATGACACAAAGTTTGATGCAAATGGTGTCCAATTTGTAATAAACCCTAATGATGAATTTGGGCTCACTAAGGCAGTATGGATGAAAGAATCTCATAATGCAAATGTGACTGTGCTAACAGTTGGGAATCAAAGTACTGAACCCACTTTAAGAAAATGCTTAGCTATTGGTGCTGATAAAGCAATTAGAATTGACTGTAATGCAAAAGATGGGTTTTCAGTTGCAAAAGAAATTGCCCAGTTCTGTCAAAATGAAAAATTTGATTTAATAATTTGTGGTAGAGAATCTATAGATTATAATGGAGGGATAGTAGCAGGAGTAATTGCTGGAATACTAGATTATAACTTTATTACAAATTGTGTAAACCTAGATATAAAAGGAAGTAATGTTGAAGCATCAAGAGAGATTGATGGGGGAATTGAAACTCTTGAATGCGATTTACCATTAGTTCTTGGAGCACAAAAAGGATTAGTTGAAGAAAGCGATCTAATAATTCCTAATATGAGAGGAATAATGATGGCTAGACAGAAACCATTAGAAATTATTGAAGCTCAAAATTTTGAAGCTAAAAGTGAAAGTAAAACTTATCATAAGCCAGATGATAAACAAGAGGTTAAGCTTGTTAAAGCTGATGAGATTGATAAACTAATTGATCTTTTAGAGAATGAAGCTAAAGTAATTTAATTTATAGTACAATGTCAATATTAGTGTATACTGAATCTGAAAACAACGAATTTAAAAAGTCTGCTCTTGAGGCTTTATCTTATGCCAAAGCATTAGGAAATAAGATGGATGAAAACGTTACATGTGTTTCAATTAACTCTACTGATTTTAATGAATTAAAAAAACATGGGGCTGATAAAATAATTGATATACAAAATCAATCTCTAGAAAAGTTTATATCTAAAAGTTATGCTGAAGCAATTCATCAAATTGTAAAGAATGAGGAAATTAAAATAATTATTCTCAGCTCATCAACTAACTCAAAATATTTAGGTGCATATTTATCAGGAAAACTTGAGTCTGCATTTGTGTCTAATGTAGTTGAATTACCTAGCAAATTAAATCCTTTTTTAATTAAAAGAACTTGCTACACTAATAAAGCCTTTTCCACTACAGAGATAAAAAGTGAAATAAAGATAATTAGCGTGTCATCCAACTCATTTGGAATTATTGAGAATTCAACAGAACCAGATATCAAACAGACAAATATAGAGATTGGAAACAGCAATCTTAAAATTAAAAAAATTGATAAGCAAACAGGAACTGTAACAATTGCTGATGCAGATATCGTTGTATCAGGAGGTAGGGGGTTGAAAGGACCTGAGAACTGGCATCTTATTGAAAAACTTGCAGATGTGTTGGGAGCTGCTACTGCTTGCTCAAAACCAGTATCAGATTTAGGCTGGAGACCTCATAGTGAGCATGTTGGGCAAACAGGTAAACCTGTTGCATCTAATCTATATATAGCAATTGGAATTTCAGGAGCAATTCAACATTTAGCAGGGATTAATGCTTCTAAAGTAAAAGTTGTAATAAACAATGATCCCGAAGCACCATTCTTTAAAGCTGCAGACTATGGAATTGTTGGAGATGCATTTGAAGTAGTCCCTAAACTAATTGAAAAACTAGAAAACAGACAATAATAAT
>CAYTIE010000011.1:13474-22739 GCA_964437815.1 uncultured Flavobacteriaceae bacterium | reverse complement strand
AGCCTTTTAGTATTTTGAGGATTACTAAATGCACGTCTCAATGTAATGTCTTCTATATCAGAATTAACCACAAGACCTAAATCAATGTTTAATGAATCTTTATTTATAATATTATTGACATGATTAGTTATGTTGAACTTATACCTAGCAGGCATATTGTTTGAATCATATTCCAGTAAACCTCCAAAAATATATTTGTTAGTATTAACACTACCAGCAGTATAGTCAATTGAAAAATCTTTATTATAATCTTCTATCGTTTGTCCAGTATCATAAGAGTATAAGTAAATTCTATTAGGCAAAAGATCATGAGTATAATCATGGGCAGACTGATCAATATTAAAAATAAGATTAGCTTCATTAATAATTATATCTTGTGAAGCAAGATTAGAGATTACATTATCAAGATCAAATTCGTTTTTAGTAAACAATTTAATTTTAGAAGCTAGCCTAGAGCCTTGAAGAAAAATCTTATTTGAAGGCAATCCTTCTGAAGAGTTAGCAATAACCCTTTGGACCTCTTGATTAGAATCTTGGTAACTAAAATGATTGACAGACACACCCCCTAGAGGGATAGCACTGCTCTTTTTTCTTCTTTCAATTACGTCATCAGCAAGTGTTTCGGTGCCCTGGCTATTATAAAAATTATAGTTATACTCAAGAATAATTTGTGTGTTTAATAAGTCTAGTAACATATAAAGGTCATCTGAAAAATTCTCAGCATTTACAATTAGCCCCCTGAGGTGATGATTAAAATTGTCTCCATTTTTAAGCTGATCTAAACCTTCAAAATTCATTACCCGTCTTTGAAAAAACTCTAAATTAAGAGGAACCCTTATGCGAGGAGATTCATAATACTCTACTTGATCTGTTTCAATTACAGCAGTTTCAGGATCATCTTGATAATAAAGCATAGGCACTTCCTCAAAATTTAGACTAATATTTTCATCATGTAAGACGTGGCCTGAAAAACCATCAGCATAAAAGTCTTGATCTGAAAAATACATAGCATATGTCTCAAAATTGTTCTCAATATCAAAGCTGTTCAAATAGTAAGTTAACTCATAAACCTTAAGATCAAAACTAGCCTTTCTATTTCCATATATAGAGTCTATTTCATATACCTTTTGTCGACTATCATACCCAGAATTATCATCGTCATCAGGGTCTAATATTCCATCTCCATCGCTATCATTGCTAAGCGGATTTAGTTCTGCACGTAATTCATCAATATCTGAAATACCATCTGAATCTGAATCACTACTACTATCATTAGGATCAACATCATATAAATCTATTACACCATCTGTATCAGCATCATTCCTATTGTTAAAGAATGGTATGTCTAAATAAACTGCAGACAAAACTTCTTCTTCGTTAATCACCCTTATATCAGTATCACTCCCTGCTATTTCTTGCTCTTGAGAAAAATCGCCAAAAATACTTATGTAAGAAACATCCAATTGGGAAACAAAACTTGACTCTATATTGCCATAAAATGCATCATTGTATTTTCCAAGATGAGCGTTTGGTAAATTGTTAGTCTGCACCTTTGACATAGACTCTTGATATGAGTAGACTGGAAAAATAACACTGTTCAAATCTTCAAACTCAGGGTTATACAGTTCGGCACCAACAGTATAGTATTCCTTATTACATGATGCTACTAAAACAGAAAATAAGAAAAAATATAAAATGGGCTGATAGTGCTGTAAATTCATTATTTAATTTAAATGTTTTGCAAAAAATTTCATAAATAATTTATCATCTAATGAATTCTTATAGCTTAAGACTGGTTTTGAAGAAGACTTAATGATTTTTTCTGTTGATTTATCTATTTCTTCAGAAGACAAGACTATTCCATCAGAAAAATCTATCATAAGTTCAATTAAAGCATCATATGTGGGCGATGATAGTTTGTCAAGCCCCTTATCTATTTCATCAAATTGAACTTTTTTAGACATTGTTTGAGACAGTTTCCCCGAAAAAGATTTTTTATAAATCGAAGATATAATTTTGGTATTCAAAAACATTGGGTCATCAAAATATAGCTCTTTTAAATATAGAGGAAACAATGAAGTAAAGACACCATGAAGATATATTATATCAGGTGACCAGTTAAGCTTTTTAACCGTTTCTATAACACCTTTTGCAAAAAAAATCATTCTTAAGTCATTGTCTTTATAGAGTTTCTTCTTTTTATCATAAAAAAGTTCTTTCTTTTTAAAATAGTCCTCGTTGTCTATAAAATAGACTTGCATTCTCTCTTTTGGAATAGAAGCAACCTTAATAATTAAAGGCATGTATAAATCATTAATAACCAGATTCATTCCAGATAGTCGAATAACCTCATGAAGCTGATGCCTTCTTTCATTAATTAATCCATATTTAGGCATAAATATTCTTGTTAATCCTCCATTATCATTTATTTTTTTAGAAGACTGGAATGAATTAATAGCTTTCTCACTTTGAGGCATATAAGGGACTACTTCAGAAGAAACAACAAGAACCCTTTTGTCTTTTAATGCTTTCAAAATATTTTTTTTGATTATAGTCCAGCAAAATTACAAAAATTATGAGTAAGTATTTAAAAACATTATCTTTAACCGTTCTACAAAAATTTTGAATTGGAGACATTCAACTCGTATAATAATATCAATTATGAACTTAGAAATAGACAGGAAAGATTAACAGGCAATGTTATGTTAGAATAAAATTAATATGAAAAAATATATTAAAATTATCGCTCCAATTTTCTTAGGTTTCTTCTTTATTTATCTGACAATTAAGATCACCACCCCTCAAGAGAGAGTTTTAATTTGGTCATATATAAAATCTGCTAAAATTGAATTTGTAATTGCAGCTATGATGTTCGGTGCATTCGCTGATGTTATTAGAGGGCTTCGTTGGCGATTTCTTGCTAAGGCTGTAGGACATTCATCCAACTCATTAATAAGTATTGCCAGTGTTTTCATGTGTTATAGCTCAAATTTAATAATTACAAGATCTGGGGAGATCCTGAGAGCAACCGTTTTAAGTGGTTATAATAATATTCCTTTAGGAAAAACATTTGGTACAATTGCAGCAGAAAGAGTTATTGACATGATGATTTCATTTATAATTCTAGTCTTAGTTTGGATTCTTCAGTATGAAATAATTGTTGAATCTTTTTTTGATGATGAGTTTTTGTTTTTTATAGAAGATAATATTTCATATATCATTGGATCAGTAATCATTGTAATAATATTGTTATCAATATTTTTTACAAAGATTAAATCTTTTAAAAAGTTTTTTCTCTCTATTATTGAAGGGCTGTTATCCATAATTAAATTAAAGAAAGATTTACCTTTATTTATACTTGCAACATTAACAATTTGGGCAGGCTATTTCACTGCTTTTTATATGATTAAGTTCTCTATTTCAGAATTTGCAATTATTCCAGCAAACTTAATTTTTCCAACATTTGTAGTTAGCGTTTTTAGCATATCATTATCAAATCATGGCCTGGGGGTATATCCTTTAGCAATTTCACTGTTTTTATTAGAATTTAACATTAACACTGAGATTGGGCTAGCATATGGATGGCTCGCTTGGTCTTGTCAAGCTATTATTACTCTAATTTTTGGAGGTCTATCTTTTTTTGTGCTACCTTTGTTTAACTCAAGTGATTGAAATGGATAAAATAATAAAAAAATTTTTATCACAAGTAAGTGCAAAAAACCAAAATGAGCCTGAATTTATGCAGGCTGTAACTGAAGTTGCTGAAACCGTCATACCTTATATTATTTCCAAAGACATATACTACGGTCAAAACATTCTTCTAAGAATGGTAGAACCAGAACGTGTAGTTTCCTTTAGAGTTGCATGGATAGACGACAATGAAGAAATCCAAGTTAATAGAGGTTATAGAATTGAAATGAATTCAGCTATTGGCCCCTATAAAGGAGGGCTAAGATTCCACCCTTCTGTTAATTTAAGTGTATTAAAATTTTTAGCTTTTGAACAAGTCTTTAAAAATGCTCTGACTACTCTTCCAATGGGAGGAGGAAAAGGAGGTTCAGATTTTGACCCTAAAGGCAAATCAGACACAGAAGTAATGAGATTTTGTCAAAGTTTTATGACAGAACTTTTCCGTCATATTGGCCCAAATAAAGATATTCCAGCAGGTGATATTGGTGTTGGCGGAAGAGAAATTGGATATTTATTTGGACAATACAAAAGATTAAAGAACGAATTTTCAGGAGTGCTAACAGGTAAAGGTATTTCTTGGGGAGGATCTCTAATTAGACCAGAGGCAACTGGTTATGGTGTGGTGTATTTCATTCAAGAAATGTTAAAGAACAAGAAAAAAAGTATTAAAGGCAAGAAGGTTGTTATTTCTGGATCTGGGAATGTTGCCCAATTTGCAACGGAAAAATGTATTGATATGGGTGCTAAGGTAATAACTTTATCTGATTCCTCTGGATTTATTCATGACCCATCCGGTATTAATCATGATAAGCTAAAGTATATAATGGAGTTGAAAAATGTCCAGCGAGGCAGGATATCGATGTATGTCAAAAAATATCCTAAGGCAAAATTCTATTCCAAAAAAAATCCGTGGTCAATTCCCTGTGATATTGCAATTCCTTGTGCAACTCAAAATGAATTAGGTGAATCTGATGCAAAAACTCTAGTAAAAAATGGTTTAAATACAATTGGCGAAGGAGCTAATATGCCTTGTACACCTAATGCTATAAAAGTTTTTAAACACCATAAAGTGCTATATGCTCCTGGCAAAGCTTCTAACGCAGGAGGTGTTGCCGTCTCAGGACTAGAAATGGCACAAAACTCATTAAGATACACGTGGTCTAGAGATTATGTTGACGGAAAATTAAAAGAGATTATGTCTGATATTCATACTTCATGTTTAGAGTATGGAAAAGACAAAAACCATATAGATTATCTTAAAGGAGCAAATATTGCAGGTTTTGTTAAAGTTGCTGACGCTATGCTTGCTCAGGGTGTTGTATAACTCTTTATGTCTAATCAATCTAAAGCTATTGTTCTTCATTCAATTAAATATGGAGAAACCAGCCTAATTGTTAATTGTTTTCTTTATGATATTGGAGTTAAATCATTTATAGTTAAGGGTGTTTTAAATTCAAAAAACACAAAATTTAGCAAATCTTATTTTTTACCATTATCCATTATAGACATAAACTATTCGGTAAAGAAAAACAAAGATATTGGATACATAGCAGATGCCAAACCTGCGAAGATTTTCACATCTGTTCACACAGATATATTTAAAAGCTCTGTTATTATTTTTATCAGTGAATTATTAAATTCTGTTTTAAAAGAAAGTCCAGGATCAAATAAAAAACTATTTGAATATCTCGAGTATGCTCTAATATGGTTTGACAAATCAACTAAACAGGTAAATTTTCATTTAAAAATATTAGTTGATTTAACAAAGTTTATGGGATTCTATCCAAATATTAAAGAAAATTCTCATAGATTTTTTGACCTAAACTTAGGAATATCAGTAGACGTTAAACCTATTGGAAATTATATTGAAGATCTTGAGTTAAAAAAATTTAAAGAATTGTTAGGCACGACTTTTGAGGATTTAAATAGTATAAAAATTGATAATTTATTAAGAATGAAAATATTAGGTTTAATGATTGATTATTATTCTTTACATTTACAAATGTTCAAAAGCCCTAAATCAACAAATATTTTTAATGAAGTATTTAAATAAAATAGTTAACCTAGCGCTTTGTTTTATTTTGTCTCTAGCGCATGTTTTCTCTCAAGAAATTACCGTTAGAGATTCCAAAACTTCAGCTTCTTTGCCCAACGTATATATATATAATAAATCTAAAACAAATTCAATTATCACAAATGATCAAGGACAGGCTTCATTATCAAACTTTTCAGCAGATGAAATAGTCTATTTTCAACTTCTTGGTTATAAACTTTTAGAAATACAACTTTCTGAATTTATAAATAATTCATTTGATATTTATTTGGATGCTCAAAGTCAATATCTAGATGAGGTAATCCTATCTGTTGCTAGATCTGAGTCAAACGCTAATGAAATTGCAGAAAAAGTATCTGTAATTAAAGCTCAAGACCTATACTTAACGGCTCCTTCATCAGGGGCAGAAATGCTTGAATTAAGCCCAGGTATAAGAATTCAAAAGTCGCAAGGTGGAGGTGGAAGTCCAGTAATCAGAGGGTTTGAAGCTAATCGGGTTCTTATTGTTGTAGATGGTGTTAGAATGAATAATGCAATATACAGATCTGGACATCTTCAAAACGCTATAACTATTAATCCAAACAATATTGATCGGGTTGAAATAATTTATGGATCTTCCTCTGTTGGATATGGGTCAGATGCTCTTGGAGGAGTGGTCCATTATTATACAAAAACTCCTACTATTAAAGATTCAGTTAAGATTAAAAGCTCTTTCTCTTCTAATTTTAATACTGCAAATTCTAGCTTTTCGAATAGCTTTTCAACTAATTATAGTGAAGCAACATGGGGGGTTTTTAGTACAATATCAATATCAAAGTTTGGCAATATAAAAATGGGTGAAAGAAGACAACACGGTTATGAAAACTGGGGTTTGAATAATTATTATTCTGAAAATTCGAGATATAAATTCAAAGAAAACTCAAGTCTTAATAAAGACCCTAATCTCCAACAAAACACTGATTATAGTCAAATAGATTTTTTTCAAAAATTCCTTTTTAAACTACCATATCAAAATTTACTAAACCTAAATATTCAATATTCAGAGTCTTCAGATATTGACAGATATGATAAATTAAGTGAGGGGACAAATAGTCAATTAAAATTTAGCGAATGGTACTATGGTCCTCAAAAAAGATTATTAATTTCCCCTAGTCTTAAATTCTTCTCCCAAGACCCTCTATTAAAAAGAGGTAGGGTTACACTAGCTTATCAGATGGTTGAGGAATCTAGAATTAACAGAAAGTTTAACAGTCTAGTTAGATCTTCACAGCTTGAAAAAGTTAATCTCTTTAGCCTTAATGGAGATTTCGATACATCATTTGATAAGGGTCATGCTGTTTCCTATGGAATTGAAGGAGCTATCAACAGTGTTAGATCAAATGCGTATAGTCAAAATATTGTAATTAATGGCAGTGAAATTTTAGACTTAGGGCCTAAATCAAATATTCCTACAAGGTATCCTAGTGATGGGAGTTCCTATAAAAGTTTTGCAATGTATGTTAATTGGACATGGAACATGAATGATTTTTTTACTTTTAATGCAGGGACTAGGTTAACTTATACTGGTTTGCGTGCTAGTTGGAAAGAATCTGCCTCAATAAATGCACAACTATCAAATGTCAAACTTAATTCAAGTGCATTAACCACAACCTTATCTATGACTTTAAGACCCTCTAAAAAGTTTCAGGTAATGACTGTGTTGTCAAGTGGTTTTAGAAACCCAAACATAGATGATATTGGAAAAATTAGAGAGAATAATGGAATCCTTGTTGTCCCAAACACCTTTTTAAAACCAGAATATGCGTATAATCTTGATTTAGGTATAAACTATAAGTCACTTAATGAATTAACATATTTGTCTTTAAGAACATTTGCCACTGTTATTTCTCGTCACATTGTTAGGGATGACTTTATTATATTTTCTGATACTACCACTCCTAATGAATCAACAATTTTATACAATGGAGAAGAAGTAGCCACTATTGCAAATAAAAATTTAGGCAATAGGTTTATCCATGGCTTTTCAATTGATGGGTTTTCATATTTCTCAAAATCTTTAAAATTTAATGGAAGTTTAAGCTACGTTAAAGGAGACGAAAATGAGGCATATGGACCTATGCCTTCGATTTCTCCTATTTTTGGAAGTATTTCCGGAGAGTACGCTAAAAATAAAATTAAGATAAGCGCTCTTTATAAATTCAGTGGTGAAAAAAGTCCTAAAGATTATAGTTTAGGTGGAGAGGATGGCCTTGAAGAGACTCCTGTAATAATTGAAAATAGCGGGGGAATTAGATATGCTGGGACACCAAAATGGTCAGATTTTTCTGTTTACACAAATTATGATATTTCTAGAGATGTTAAGGTTCGCATTGCATTAACTAATATTTTTGATAATCATTATAGATCTTTTGCTTCTGGAATATCTGCCCCTGGTCGATCATTGCAAATAGGATTATATCTAAAATTATAATCCTATGGAATTGTATTCTTTTAATTAAGCTAAAATCATTATTTTCGCCTATCATACCTAATGATAATGCCATTTAAAGAAGTTAAAGAATTATCGTTAAATAATATCTCTAGAGATACCTTAAAGCTCTGGAAGAGTAATGATGTATTCAATAAAAGCTTTAATAAAAAAGATGCAGACTCTTTTATTTTTTATGAAGGGCCTCCGTCTGCAAATGGGAAACCAGGTATTCATCATGTAATGGCAAGAACAATTAAGGATATCTTCTGTAGGTATAAAACACTTAAGGGCTATAATGTGGTAAGAAAAGCAGGATGGGACACACATGGTCTTCCAGTAGAATTGGGTGTAGAAAAGGAACTTGGTATTACCAAAGATGATATTGGGGATAAGATTAGTGTTAAGGATTATAATAGAGAATGTAAAAAGGCTGTTATGAAATATACCTCAGAGTGGGAATCTTTGACAGAATTAATGGGCTTTTGGATTGATATGTCAGACCCATATGTTACATATACTTCTAAATATATGGAGACAATATGGTGGCTGTTAAAGCAATTGCACAAAAAAAATCTTCTATATAAAGGTTATACGATTCAACCATATTCACCAGCTGCAGGATCAGGTCTTAGTACTCACGAACTGAATCAACCAGGAGCCTATAAAAATATTACTGATACTTCAATTGTTGCTCAATTTAAATGTATTGATGAAGATTTGTCAGATGACCTAAAGTCTCTTTTCCCTTTCTTCTTTTTAGCTTGGACTACTACACCTTGGACACTGCCTTCAAATACTGCCTTAGCGGTTGGCATGAAAATTCCCTATTCTTTTATAAAAACATATAATCAATATACTTATAAACCGATAACTGTTGTTCTAGCAAATGATTTGATAAAAAATGTTTTTTCTAAAAACTATAAAGAGGTAAGATCAGATAAAGAATTGGAAAAATTTGATGGGAATTCTAAAAACATTCCTTATTTAATTTGTCAAGAGGTAAAAGGCAAAGATTTAATTGATTTAAAATACGAACAGATCTGGGCAGAAGC
>CAYTIE010000011.1:12165-13374 GCA_964437815.1 uncultured Flavobacteriaceae bacterium | reverse complement strand
AAAGAAGAAAATCTAGCCTTTAAAGTTGAAAAATATTCTCACTCCTACCCTCATTGCTGGAGAACAGATAAACCTGTTTTATACTACCCTATGGAATCATGGTTTGTTAAAGTAAGCGACTATCAAGAAAAGATGGCTAGTTTAAACAAATCGATTAACTGGCAGCCAAAATCTACTGGCGATGGTAGGTTTGGCAATTGGCTAGAACAAGCAAATGATTGGAATTTATCAAGATCTAGATTTTGGGGAGTGCCAATTCCAATTTGGATAAATCATGATGGTTCTGAACAAAAAATAATTGGATCAGTAGATGAGTTGATTCAAGAAATTTTATTATCTGTAAAACATGGGATTATGAAAGAAAATCCTTTTGAAAATTTTGAGATTGGAAATATGAGTAATGATAACTATGACAAAATTGACCTCCATAAAGATGTAATTGATAAAATCATTTTATGTTCTTCAAAAAAGGAACCGATGATAAGAGAAAATGATATCATTGATGTTTGGTTTGATTCAGGCTCAATGCCATATGCACAGTTACATTATCCTTTTGAAAATAAAGAATTAATAGACAATGGTAATTACTTTCCTGCTGATTTTATTGCTGAAGGTGTTGATCAGACTAGAGGTTGGTTTTATACTCTTCATGTAATTTCAACTCTAATATTTGACTCTATAGCATATAAAAATGTAATTTCAAATGGCCTGATATTGGATAAAGAGGGTCAAAAAATGTCCAAAAGACTTGGTAATACAATTGACCCTTTTAAAACATTAAATACTTATGGTGCTGATTCAACAAGGTGGTATCTAATGTATAATTCTAATCCATGGGATAATTTAAAATTTAACGAGGAGGGTCTGTCAGAAGTTAATAGAAAATTTTTTGGTACTCTTCATAATGTCTATTCGTTTTTTAGTCTTTATGCTAATATTGATGGGTTTAATTATTCTGAAAAAAAGATAGAGCTAAAGGATCGCGCAGAAATTGATAAATGGATAATCTCTGAATTAAATTCTCTTATTGCATTTGTTGATGATAAATATAACAAATATGATCCTACACCTGCTGCTAGAGCAATTTCTGATTTTGTGCAAGAAAAACTAAGTAATTGGTATGTTAGGTTGTCTAGAAGAAGGTTTTGGAAAGGAGAGTATAATCAAGATAAAATATCTGCATATCAAACATTATTTGAATGTATTCTA
>CAYTIE010000011.1:0-12065 GCA_964437815.1 uncultured Flavobacteriaceae bacterium | reverse complement strand
CTAAGTTAATATCACCAATAAAAAATAATTTAAATTACATTTTAAGTGAAATTCTAGCAACAAAATTATATTTTAGCGATGATTTTGACAAAAATGATAAAACCATTGAATTTGATGGAATAAAAACAGTTATTAATTTAAGTAAAGTTTAATATGAAAAGGAAGACAAAAAGCAGATATACAGACAAAGAATTAGAAAGATTTAAAAAGCTTATTACAAAAAAAATTGATCAGGCAAAACAAGATCTTGAGCTGTTAAAGAGTGCATATATGAATGATAGTGACAATGGAACTGATGATACTTCTCCAACATTTAAAGCTTTTGAAGAAGGATCAGAAACAATGTCTAAAGAAGCAAATACTCAACTTGCTCTTAGACAGGAGAAATTCATCAGAGATTTGAAAAACGCATTAATTAGAATCGAAAACAAGACATATGGAGTATGTAGAATCACAGGAAAATTGATTAAGAAAAAAAGGTTAATGATTGTCCCACATGCTACTTTAAGCATAGAGGCAAAGAATATGCAGAATTAATAAATTATATTCGATTCAATTGATTAGAAAGAAATTAGATATCAAAAAAGCATTTGTTTTTGTTCTCCTGCTAGTGTTATTTGATCAATTAATTAAATTCTATATCAAACTTAATTTCCCTCTTACTTTGTATAATGAGCCTGCAATAATAGACCTTGGATTTTTTAAACTACTATTTATTGAAAATGAGGGAATGGCTATGGGTGCAAGACTAAACAACATATTGCCTTTCCTTGACGAATATTCAGCAAAGTTAAGCTTAACTATATTCAGATTAATTGCTGTTTTAGGTATTGGCTACTGGTTAGTAAGCACATTAAAAAATAATAAGTCGAATCTATTAAAGTTTACATTATGTCTAATTTTTGCAGGAGCCTTAGGAAATATTATAGATTCGGTTTTTTACGGTCAATGGTTTTCTAGTAGTTATGGTCAAGTAGCTACATTTTTGCCTGAGATAGGTTATGCCCCGTTATTTTTTGGTAATGTAGTTGATATGTTACAATTTCCTATTGCTACTTGGATTTGGCCACAATGGCTTCCATTTATTGGAGGAGAGTCGTTTACTTTTTTTGAATACGTTTTTAATTTTGCTGATGCATATATTAGTACCGGTATCTTAATCTTGATTTTTTTTAACAAAAGATTCAGTTACTAATAGGTTTTAAAATTATAAACTTTTTCTGGCGTTACACAAATATCTAAAGTAATATCAATGTTATGAATTCCTTCGATCTGGTCTACAGGTTCAAAAAAAGACAATCCAATCTTTAAAGATTTTTTGTTTGTCTTAGAAAGAAATTTATCATAGTAGCCGCCTCCATACCCAACCCTATTTCCTTGTTTATCAAAACATAACAATGGGATAAAAATAACATCAAGCTCACTAGGCAAGACCTCTTCTGAAGAATCAGGTTCTAAAATGTTAAATTTATTTTCAATATATTTTGTTTGCTTATTTATTCGTAAATGAACTAAATCTCTATTCGAAAGAATTTTTGATGTAGCAACAATCTTATTTAGACTATATAAATAAGAAAGTATTTTATTAGTTTCGACTTCTTTTTTATGTTTAGAACTAATAAACAAATGGAATGTTTTTTTCTCCCATAGAGGCATTTGCTTAATAAGAGAAAAAATTTTATCACTATAATTACTCACCTCCTTTTGTGATAATTGTATCCTTAATTCTTTATATTTTATACGATAAAATTTTTTATCCTTATTCATTAAAGACTCTTTGTTTAAAAAACTAAAAATAGAGTTAATTTTGCTTAAGTGAAAACAAGCTCAATTAAAATTCAAGTTAAGTCGTTGCCAGCTTTACCTGGTGTGTATCAGTTTTTCAATAAAGAAGGGGTTATTATATATATTGGAAAAGCTAAAAATCTTAAGAAAAGAGCCGCCTCATATTTTTCAAAAAATCATGATAACAATAAGCTGAAGCTATTAGTAAAAAATATAGATAAAATTGAAACAATAGTTGTAGACACTGAAATGGATGCGCTCTTGCTTGAGAACTCATTAATTAAAAAACATCAGCCCAAATATAATGTACAGCTAAAAGATGGTAAAACATATCCCTGGATATGCATTTCTAAATATCCTGTACCAAAAATTTTTTATACTAGAAAAATAAATAAAAAAGATGGTGAATATTTTGGTCCATTTACTAGCATACATAGTGTAAAATTTCTAATAAAGCTTATAAAAGATCTATACCCTTTTTTGAATCATGATTTAAATCATTTATTAAAAAAAGAGTCTAATGAAAATATTATTGAGCAGTTCGAAAAAAACATAGAGTCAATTCGGTCCATGATTAAGGGAAATTTTAAATCATCAACAAATAAGTTTAAAGCAGAAATGAAAATGTTGTCTGATTCAATGGAATTTGAAAAGGCTAATGAAGTAAAAGAAAAGCTTGAAATTCTTTTAAATTATCAGGCTAAATCAACAGTCGTGAGCCCTAAGGTAAATAACATTGATATATTCTCTATAATTTCTGATAAATCATATGCTTTTGTTAACTTTCTTCAGGTATCATATGGATCTATTATTGCTTCTCATACAATGGAAATTAAAAAAAGACTAAATGAATCAGATGAAGAACTTCTGCAAATAGCAATTATAGAAATCAAACAAAGATTCTTATCAAACTCTTCGGAAATATGTGTGCCATTCAAAATAAATTTAGGAAAGTCTTTTAAAGTAACTGTTCCAAAAACTGGTGACAAAAAAAGTTTGGTTGATCTTTCTCTAAGGAATGCAAAATTCTTTAGAATAGATAAATTAAAACAGCTTAAAATAGTAGACCCAGAAGCTCACATTGAAAGAATATTGTCACAAGCTAGGTTAGATCTTAAGTTAAAAAAACTCCCTTACCATATAGAATGTTTTGATAACTCAAATTTAATGGGCACAAACGCTGTCAGTTCTTGTGTAGTTTTTAAAAATGCTAAGCCATCAAAAAAAGATTATAGGCTTTATAAAATAAATGATATTGAAGGCCCTGATGATTTTGCTTCTATGGAACAAGTCGTGTATCGAAGATTAAAAAGGTTAACCAAAGAAAAAAAGAGCTTGCCAGATTTAATCATAGTAGATGGTGGTAAAGGTCAATTATCTGCAGGTCGTAAAAGTATTGTTAAGCTTGGACTGGAAAAAAAAGTTGCAATTATTGGAATTGCAAAAAAACTTGAAGAAATTTTTGTTCCAGGAGATAAGCTTCCTCTTTATATAAATAAAACATCTGAAACTCTTAAACTAATTCAACAACTAAGAAATGAAGCACATAGATTTGCAATTAATTTTCACAGAAAGCAAAGAAGTAAAAATGCTTTTGAATCTCAAGTTGATAAATTAGAAGGTGTAGGCCCCAAAACAAGCAAATTACTATTATCTCAATTTAAATCCTTTCAGAGAATTCAGCAAGCTTCAGAAAAAGATCTTATAAAATTATTGGGAAAAGTTAAAGGGAAATCCGTTTTTAAACAACTTAAAAGTTAATTTTTGATTAATTTTGATGTATAAATGAAAATTAATTTATTCTTATTATCACTAATCTTCAGTTGTAATTTAATTTTCAGCCAAAACAATAGTACCACATCAATTAATAGGTTTGAAAATGGAGAGGTTCTGGAATATAGACTTCATTATGGTATTTTTAATACAAGCTATGCATCATTGAAACTTAATAATGTAAATCTTGACAATAAATCTGTTTATCATGCGGCAGGCTATGGAAAAACAACGGGTTTAGCAAGATTGTTTTTTAAAGTTGAGGATTATTATGACAGTTATTTTGATATAAGTACAATTAACCCATTATTTTTCAAAAGAAATATTGATGAGGGAGGATATACTAAAAATCTTGAGATAGTTTTTGACCAAGAAAAACAAATGGCCTATATTAATAATATAAAAGAGGAAAAAAGAACAGAGGTTAAAACCGCACCAAACTCTCAAGATTTAATTTCATCCTTATACTACTTGAGAAAGTTTTTTGAAACAGAAGATATTAAAGAAAACGAATATTTTAATATCAACATGTTCTACGACTCCAAAAATCGTTTTTTCAAATTGCAATACTTAGGAAAAGAAGTGATAAAGACTAAGTTTGGAAAAATTGAATGTTTAAAATTTAAACCAACGACTAAAAGAAGTAGAATATTTAGAGGAGAAGGAAGTATTACGATATGGCTATCAAATGATCAAAACAGAATACCTGTCAGAATTCAAGCAGATCTTTTAATTGGATCTATAAAAGCTGATTTAAATAATTTTGATGGTTTAGCAGCCCCATTCTTAGCTAAAACAAATTAATATGAAAATCAAAGTCTTAGTTTCTGTTTTAATAATTCTATTAAGTTCTTGTTCTAACTATGATATAGCAGAAAAAAAAGAAAAACCTACAGAGTATAAATATGGATATAATAAAGAACAGTATATTTTTGAGGAAAAAAAGATAAAATCTGGAGATACTTTTGGTGATATATTGGAGGATGTTGGTGTTGATTATCCTGAGATATTTGAGGCCCTACAAAAAACTAAGGAAGATGTTAATTTTAAAAAACTTCAGATTGGAAAACCTTATACTTTAATCTTCTCGAAAGACTCCTTAAAATCATTAAAAGCATTTGTATATCATCCAACAGTTGAAGGGTATTCATTTATTCAATTAAAAGACAGTGTTTTTGGAAAAACTGTTGTTAAGCCAAAGTCTTATAAAGAAATGGTAGCTTCTGGTGTAATTGATAATTCTTTATACTTAACTCTTGAGGAACAAAATATGAATCCATTGTTGACATATTATTTATCAGATATATATGCTTGGACAATAGATTTCTTTAGACTTGAAAAGGGAGATAGGTTCAAAGTTATTTATACAGAAAGTTTTGTAGATGACACAATATCTGTTGGAATCTCACGAATTAAAGCAGCATACTTTCTACATAGAGGAAAAGAGCAATATGCATTTGAATATGAAACTGATTCGATTAAAGGAATTGTAGAGTACCTTGATCAAGATGCTAAAAATCTTAGAAGAGCATTTTTGCAGTCACCCATAAAATTTGGAAGAATCTCTTCAAGATATAATTTGAGCAGAAGAATCGCTTACTATGGAAATCGTGTTAGGGCTCACAAGGGAACTGATTTTGCTGCAGCTGTAGGCACTCCAATTTTATCTACAGCTAACGGAGTTATTGTGAAGTCATCATATACAAGGGCTAATGGACGATATGTGACTGTTAAGCACAACAATACATATTCAACTCAGTACTTACACATGCAAAAAAGTAATGTTAGGGTGGGACAACAAATAGAGCAAGGAGATGTAATCGGTTGGGTTGGAATGACGGGAAACACATCTGGCCCTCATGTTTGTTATAGGTTTTGGAAAAATGGGTTGCAAGTTGATCCCTTTAAACAAAAGCTGCCTGAGGCAAAACCAATTAATGAATCATTAAAAAAGCAGTATTTTAGAGATATAAGTTTAACAAGAAATCAGCTGGATTCAATAAAAATTAAAACCAAAAGTTCAATATAATGCCTTTAAATAAGTTAAATCCCTTAAAATTAAATTCTTGGAAAAAGCTAAGTTCTCAATTTGAAAATGAGAAGCTAATGACTATTGAAAAACTAATGGGGGAGCCTAATAGATTAAAAAACTTTTCTGTTGAGTGGGAAGACTTTATTGTAGATTTTAGCAAAAACAGAATAAGTCAAAGCACACTAGATCAATTGGTTAATTTATGTCATGAAAGTAATTTAAAAAATAATATTGAGTGTTATTTTAATGGTGATCTAATAAATGAAACCGAAAACAGATCTGTTCTTCATACGGCACTTAGGTCTAAAAAGCATGAGTCAAATGAAACACGTAAAACAGTAGAAGAATTAAGGGAGAAAATTATAAATATAGCCGATACAATAATTAGTGGAGATAAAACTGGCTATACAGATAAAAAATTTACTGATGTAGTTAATATAGGAATTGGCGGATCTCATTTAGGACAAGAAATGGTTGTAGAGACTCTGTCTAATTTTTCTAATAATATCAAACCTCATTTTATATCAAATATTGATCCTGATTATACTTCACAAGTATTGGAAAAACTAGATCCAGAAACTACACTATTTATTATAGTTTCAAAAAGTTTCAAAACTATTGAGACTATTGAAAACGCAAGAAAAATTAAAGAGTGGTTTGTTGCAAAAACAAAAGGGCAAAATATTAAAGATCATTTTATTGGAGTCTCTAATAATATTTCTGCAGTTAAAGAATTTGGAATTGAAGGGAATAGTATACTGCCAATTCCGGAATGGGTGGGAGGCAGATTTTCATTGTGGAGTTCGGCTGGCTTAATAATTGCTATATCAATTGGCTCAGAGAATTATAGAGAATTGTTAAATGGTGCTAATAGCATGGATACACATTTTAGAGAAAGTGATTTTGAAAATAATATACCTGTATTGTTAGCCCTAATCAGCATTTGGTACAATAACTTTTTTAAATGTGAAACAGAAGCAATAATTCCATATAGTGAATTACTAAACAAATTACCTAGTTATTTGCAACAGGTCAGCATGGAAAGTAATGGAAAAGGAACTGATAGAAACAACCAAAAAGTTAATTATGAAACCGGAGCGATTATCTGGGGAGCAACAGGCTCTAATGCTCAACATTCTTTTTTTCAATTGATCCATCAGGGAACAAAGTTAATCCCTTGTGATTTTATTGCTTTTCAAAACCCACATTCCAAAGATCTAAAACAACACAAAATCCTTATTGCAAATTTCTTAGCTCAAACCAGTGCATTAATGTTAGGGAGAAAAACGGAAGAGGGGCACAAATATATTGAAGGGAACAAGCCTTCCAATTCATTACTTATTAACAGCTTAACACCTTATAATTTAGGGGCATTAATAGCTATGTATGAGAATAAAATATTCACTGTAGGATCAATTCTCAATATATTTAGTTTTGACCAATGGGGTGTAGAGCTAGGAAAATCAATAGCTAAAGGAATTCTTGAAGGGGATACTAATGTTCTTGACGTCTCTACAAAAAAACTATTGACTGCATACAAAAACAGGAAATAAAATTTTTGTTAATCTTTAGTTGAAAATCTGTTAATATTTTCTTAACTCCAATCAATCTAATAGTTATATTTTTATAAAAATCAAAACAAATAAAATGAAAAAAAATTTATTTCTTCTATTCGCGATGTTATGGTCTCTATCCATCTATTCGCAAGACGAAGCTGCACTTGATTCAATTGCGCTGGCAGAAGTTGTTGTTTCTTCGGGTGTAATCGATGTAGCTAAAGAGCGTGAAACACCTATTGCGGTTAGTACTATTACTGCTCGAGAAGTTCAATTAAAAGTAGGGAATATGGAATTCCCAGAAATTATGAACAAAACTCCTGGTGTTTATGCTACTAAACAAGGAGGAGGATACGGAGACTCTCGTATCTCACTTCGTGGATTTGACCAACGTAATACTTCTTTTCTAATTAATGGTCAACCTGTCAATGATATGGAAAATGGTTGGGTTTACTGGTCAAACTGGGCTGGGCTCACAGAAGTTGCTTCTGGCATTCAAATTCAACGTGGTCTTGGAGCATCTAAGCTAGCAGTACCTTCAGTAGGGGGTACAGTGTCAATATTTACTAAAAGTGCTGAAAGAGCACAAGGTGGATCGTTTACGCAATTACTCGGGAATGATGGCTATAGTAAGACAACAATGGCTTATAATACAGGTCTTAATGAAAATGGATGGTCGACATCTATATTATTATCCAAATGGTCTGGAAACGGTTATATTTATAATACACAGGGAGAAGGGACAACCTACTTCGCTGCTGTAGGATATGCCCCAGATGGTTCAGATCACAAAATGAATCTTTCCGTTCTGGGAGCTGGACAATGGCATCATCAAAGAGATGTCTGGGTTTCTATTAGAGATTATCAAAACTTTGGTGAAAAAGGTATAGATCAAAGATGGAATTCTAATGGTGGTACAAGAAATGGCGAAGAATGGAGTATGAGAAGAAACTTCTATAATAAGCCTCTAGCTACTTTCAACTGGGATTGGGAAGTCAACGATATGATTGAAGTTAATACTTCTTTATATGCTTCAGCTGGTCGAGGTGGTGGAACAGGGCCAAGAGGTAGAAATTATTATAATTCTGCAACCGATATTCTACCATTTAGAAAAGACCTTACTGAACATTATAATGAAAATGGTAGGGGTTCAAGAGATTCTGATGGATTTATTAATTTTGACGCTCTTGTTAATCATAATGTCGCTAATACTTCAGGATATTCTGGAGATATTGGGGGTGGAAATTATGCAGGCAAAAAAATTGGATCTAATTCCTACAAATATGATGGAGTAAATAGAGCTGTTATAATAAGGCGTGCTTCAATGAATTCTCATGACTGGGTTGGAGCTATTTCTAATTTTAATTATAGGTCAGGAAATATGAGATATTCATTTGGAATTGACTTGAGAGACTATACAGGATATCACTATAGAGTTCTAAATGATCTAATGGGTCTTGATGGATATCATGCTTCCGGTAATCGTAATACTGGTGGACAAATAATCGAAACATTAGTTGAAGCTAATCCATTTAAAAATACAGGAATAAGAGGTCCAAAAATGGCTTACTATAATATCGGTAATGTTGGATGGAGAGGGCTAAATGCTCTTGCAGAGTATTCTGGAGATAATTTAAACTGGGTTATTCAAATGGGAACATCTGCCCAAACATACCAGAGAGTAGACTATTTTGCGCAAGTTGGAAATCCAAACTCTGATGAAAAAACTGTTAATGGAGGATATATTAAAGGAGGTGCAAACTATAACTTTAATGAAAGGTCGAATGCGTTTTTTAATGTTGGAATAATTGAAAGACAACCTAACTTTGATGCTATTTTTCCTAATTATGCTAATAACATAAATCCTGATATTCAAAATGAAGAAATTACTTCATTTGAGGTTGGATATGGATATATTGGAGATTCATTCAAACTTAATATAAATGCTTACTCAACTAATTGGGGTAATAGGTTTATATCACGAGGGTTTTCAAATGCACAAGGACAAGATGGTACTGCTCAATTCAAAGATATTGATGTAACTCATAACGGAATTGAGATTGAAGCTGATTGGAGACCTAATAATTCTTCAAGAGTTAGAGGTATGTTATCTATTGGCGATTGGCGTTATACAAAAAACTTTAATGCACAACTATTTAATGACAGTCAACAGTCTATTGGATCGGCAACATTATATACAAAAGACGCAAAAGTTGGAGACGCTGCTCAATTTGTAGCTTATCTTGGATATGAAAAAAGGCTTGGAAGTAAACTAAATATTGATTTAGACTATAGGTTTGTAGATGGGCTATATGCTGATTATAGTATTACAGATTCTGATTTTACACAGGCTGACAATGACGGTGCTCTTAAGCTTCCTTCATATGGATTAGTTGATTTAGGCGCAACATACTATATGAGTGGAAAAATGAGTATGAGACTGAATATAAACAACCTATTTAACACTGTTTATATTGCAGAGTCTAATTCAAATATTCATGCCGGTTCTGGTTCTCAGACATGGAATGGAATTGATACTAGAAACTATGTATGGTTTGGATTTGGAACCACTTGGAATATGTCTTTAAGATATAGGTTCTAGAGTCAAATAATTTGTTTTTGATAAAAACCCTGCTTTGGCAGGGTTTTTTTATTTAAAGCTGATTGATTTTAAAGTCACTTCTAATAAAGATGAGCTATTGAAAGTATTGCGTGATATTGTATATAATATATCAAAAGGTTTTTTATTATTTATCTGCTCATAATGCTCAGACATATTAAAACCTAAAGCTTGAATTTTATAATCTTGCGAATCTCTAATTTCAAATTTAATATGAGTTTTTTCTTTTCCCATTAATCTTAAGTTGTCAGTTGCAAAACAATTATTGGTTCTAAAAATTGGTTTATAATTAGAAAGTCCAAAGGGAGACATTCTAGATAATATTTTATAATTAGATTCGTTAATATCAGAAAGATTAATTTCTATATCATAGCTTATGGTTTTAGCAAACATCTTATTTCCCACAGCATTCTTTACATAAGATTCAAAATGATCAATAAAGCCTTGTAGGTTTTCTTGTTTGATAGATAATCCCGCAGCATATTTATGCCCTCCATATTGGTCTAAATATTTTTTTCCTGAATCAATAGCATCGTAAATGTCAAAGTTGGCAACAGATCTAGCAGATCCAGTATAGATTTTGTCCTCTAGGGTCAAAACTATTGTAGGTTTATAAAATTTATCAACTAGTCTTGAAGCTGCAATTCCTAGAACACCCTTGTTCCAATCTGCTGCGTAAACAACATTTGTAAATTTTAAGGGGTCTGTCTTTTTTATAGCCTCTTGTGTTACTTCTTTTTCTTTAGCCCTTCTAAGTAAGTTAGTACTCTCTATTTCTTGAGCTATCTTATATGCCTTATTTGTGTTTGTTTCAGTCATTAGTTTTACTGAAATCATTCCGCTTTTCATTCTGCCTGAAGCGTTAATTCGTGGACCTATATTAAATGAAATATCCGATTCGACAATATCTCGATTTATAGACCTAATAAAAAAATGAAATCCAGGTCTTGGGTTTTTATTCAATACTTTAAGACCATATTTTACTATTGCTCTATTTTCATTAATCATAGGCATTTGATCTGCAATAGTAGCAATCGCAACTAAATCAAGATATTGATTAACCTCTTCAATGCCCCCGCTTTGTTTCTCAATTGCTGAAATTAGTTTAAATCCTATCCCACAACCGCATAAACCCTTAAAGGGATAATTACAATTCTTTTGATTTGGATTAATTATTGAGTAAGCTTTTGGTATACTATTATCAGGTATGTGATGATCACAAATAATCACATCAATTCCCTTCTCATTTGCAGATTCAATTTGCTCATTTGCTTTAATTCCGCAATCAATAGTAATTATTAAAGAAACTTTTTTTTCTGCTGCAAAAGCTATTGATTGTTCAGAGACTCCGTATCCTTCTCTATATCTGTCTGGAATATAATATATAGGCTCAAGAGTTTTTTTCTTAAAATAATCATATAACATTGAAACAGATGTTGTTCCGTCAACATCATAGTCTCCAAGGATCATGATTTTTTCATTGCTATCTATTGCCTCGATTAATCTATTTACTGTCTTATCCATATCTTTCATTAAAAACGGATCATGTAAATCATGTAAATTAGGCCTGAAATATTCCTGAGCTAATTTTAATGAATCGATATTTCTTTGAATTAAAAGTGTGCAAATAAATTTAGGGATATTAAGATTGGATTGAAGCTCCTCTAATATTTCTTTAGTTGGTTGTTCCCTTATTTGCCAATTCACTATTACTTTTCTTTATCAATGCAAATTACAAATTCTCCTTTAGGTTTTTTCTTTGCAAGATGGGCAATTGCATCACGTATAGTCCCCCTGTATGTTTCCTCATATATCTTGGATATTTCTCTTGACAAACTTATTTCTCGCTCTGGCCCAAAAAACTCTTTTAAATCTTCAAGTGTCTTGTTCACCCTCATAGGGGACTCGTATAATATTATAGTACGTTTTTCAACAGCAAGTTCTTTCAGTCTAGATGTTCTTCCTTTCTTCTTTGGTAAAAATCCCTCAAATACAAATCTCTCAGATGGAAGGCCACTCATAACAAGAGCTGGAATTAATGCTGTAGGTCCAGGCAGACATATTATTTCAATATTTTTCTTTATAGATTCTCGAATTAGCAAAAACCCTGGATCAGAAATAGATGGAGTGCCAGCATCTGAAACTAATGCCAATGTTTTTCCTTCTATTAAATCTTCTACATATTTATTAACCACTTTGTGCTCATTATTAATGTGATAACTTTTTAATGGAGTTGTAATAGAATATTTCTTAAAAAGGATTGACGACTTTCGTGTATCCTCAGCTAAAACTAAATCAA
>CAYTIE010000010.1:4914-42252 GCA_964437815.1 uncultured Flavobacteriaceae bacterium | reverse complement strand
AGCCAATGCTAACTCCTAAAGAAATGATTAGAATGGGTGTTTTTGGTGGAACTTATTTTAGTAAATTAGTAGATTATAGGACCTTTCCTAAGGAATGGTTTTCTGATATTGATGAAAGATTTTATTTGTCGAATAATTATCAAAAAGAGGTAAATTATTTTAAAATAAAATCTGGTCAATCTCAAGAAGAATGGGAGTTAAAAGGCTGGATTCATAAAGATGACCCTAGAGGATGGTTTGAGTGGTATTGTAAATTTTTTAATGGGAGAATACATGAAGATGATGAAAGGCAAATAAAAAGATGGAATGCATTTTGCGGACCTAAAGGAAGGTTTAGAAATAATATATATAAAAAGATTTTTAAAGCAGGGGTTAGAATTCAAGATTCAAATAAAATATCTCCTAGAATTCAACAGTCATTGCTTCACTGGTCTTATAAGGTAAATAATGGGGATTATGAAAAATGGAAATTAGATAATGAAAAAAGAATATGAAAAAATCAATATTAATATTTTTTATATCAATTAGTTATTGTTTCTCTCAAGGACAAATAACTGATACTATATTTCATAGAGTTAAGAAGAATGAGACTCTTTATTCTATTTCTAATCAATATTCAGTAGACATTAGTGAAATTATTCAACTAAACCCTAATCTTAAGGATAATCGCTTAAAGAGAAGATCTAGGGTTTTAATACCTGTTTATTCAAAAAAAAGACCACAAGACATTGAAATTTCAGATTCTTTAAATATTAATACTGAAATAAATGAAATTCGGGATTTGAAAACCATGGTTTTAGAATCAAATAATTTGAATAATAATATAACACTTTCACTTTTGCTACCTTTTAATACTTCTTCTATTGAACTTGATTCAATTGATAAGGTTGAACAATTATTTAAAACCAGAAATTTATATACTATTTCACTTGACTTCTATTCAGGAGTTGTATATGCCTTAAGTGAGCTTAAAAAAATAGGTGTTAATGTAAAGCTTGATGTTTATGATACAGAAAATAGTTTTTCGAAAATTGAAAATATTGTTAATGATATTGCTATAAATAAAAGTGATGCTATAATTGGACCTATTATACCTGATAATTTTGATTTTATTTCAAAATTAGAACTCATAAGTAAAATCCCTAGAGTTTTTCCTCTTTCTACCAATCCGGTTAATATGCTTAGTGGTGTAATTCAGTCTGTAACTCCTAAAAGATTT
Source organism: uncultured Flavobacteriaceae bacterium (assembly GCA_964437815.1). Classification (GTDB taxonomy): domain Bacteria; phylum Bacteroidota; class Bacteroidia; order Flavobacteriales; family Flavobacteriaceae; genus Marisimplicoccus. The sequence continues at coordinate 41,033 of CAYTIE010000010.1, read as the reverse complement.
TTAAGAAATCAAATGATTGAATATTTAAAGAAAAACTTATCTAATGATGATAATATAGTTATAGTTGCTGATTCTTTAAATAGAGAAATTGAAGGAGACTTAAAAAATATTTTTCCAAACTCAATAACATTAAGACCAGAATCAGAAGGAGGATATATACTCCCAGAATTAGTAGATTCACTATTAGTAGACAGTTTGCCAAATAAAGTTATTGTAGAAACAGAAATTTTTACTTTCATATCAAGTATTATTTCACAAATGAACTCCCAGATTTCTGATGAAAGAAATGTTCAGCTTTTTACTACATATAGAGGTAATCTTTATGATGATCCAAATATAAATATTAAAGATCTTGGTGATTTAAATTTTACATATTCGTCAATGACAAAACCTACAGTAATAGATACATTAAATTCTTTTACTTCAGGATACATCGAACTTTTTGGTAATTTTCCAAATAAAGATGCTGTTAAGGCTTTTGATATTACAACAGATATTGCTCTAAGACTTGCATTAAATAAAAAGTTAATTAAGTCTTTTAAATATGGTAATCAAAAATATATTCAAAACACATATAACTACGTTAAAGATTCTTTAGGTGGATATATTAATAGTGGATTTTATATTTTAAAGCACTCTGAATATACAGTAGATGAGATTATTAATTAAAAGAATCAATTTTACTTTTATATTTTGTAAATTTGAGTCCGGAACATTTTATTGAAATCCGGATGAATAAACCAAAATATATATTTGTAACAGGAGGTGTTACTTCTTCATTAGGTAAGGGTATAATTTCAGCATCATTAGCAAAACTTCTTCAATCTCAGGGATATAATTCTGCAATTCAAAAACTTGATCCATACATTAATGTAGATCCTGGTACTTTAAATCCATATGAACATGGTGAATGTTATGTTACGGATGATGGAGCAGAGACTGATTTAGACCTTGGACATTATGAGAGATTTCTAGGAACAAATACATCTCAAAAAAATAATATTACTACAGGTAGGATATATCAAAATGTAATAAATAAAGAGAGAAAAGGAGAATTTCTTGGCAAAACTGTACAGGTTATACCTCATATAACAAATGAAATTAAAGAAAATATAAGGAATCTTTCAGAAGATAAGACTTTAGATATTGTAATAACAGAAATTGGAGGTACAGTAGGAGATATTGAATCACTTCCATATATAGAAGCTGTAAGGCAAATAATCTATGAAGAAGGATCTGAAAATGCAATAGTAATTCATCTTACCTTACTGCCCTATTTAAATTCTACTGGAGAACTTAAAACGAAGCCAACTCAACATTCAGTTAAAACCTTAATGGAGTTAGGATTAAAGCCAGATATATTGGTTTGCAGATCTGAAAAAGCAGTTAGTATAGATTTAAGAAAAAAAATTGCTCTTTTTTGTAATGTTATGCTTGATTCTGTAATTGAATCAATTGATGTTGAAACTATTTATGATGTGCCTATGAAAATGATGGAAGAGGGATTAGATACAATAACATTAAAAAAATTAAGCTTAAAGTCTAAAGAGCCAAACTTGGATAAATGGAAAAATTTTCTTCATAAATTAAGAAATCCAAAAAATGAAATTGAAATTGGATTAATTGGAAAATATATCGAGTTAAATGATTCTTATAAATCTATTTTAGAGTCATTAATTCATGCTGGTACAGAAAATGATGTTAAGGTAAATGTTAGATCAATCCACTCTGAGTATATTGATGAAGAAAATATTAATTCTAGGTTAGATGGTTTAAATGGAATAATAGTTGCGCCAGGATTTGGGCAAAGAGGTATTGATGGGAAAATTCTAACCATTGAGTATGCAAGAGTTAATAATATTCCTTTTTTCGGAATCTGTTTAGGAATGCAGATGGCTGTAGTAGAATATGCAAAAAATGTTAAAAAAATAATTGATCCTAATTCAACTGAAATTTCAGAAAAATGCAAGAATCCTGTTATTGATCTTATGACCAATCAAAAAGAAATAATTAACAAAGGAGGTACAATGAGATTAGGTGCTTGGGACTGTGAAATTATAAAGGATACTAAATCACATTCTATATATGATAAAAAATTAATTTCAGAAAGGCATAGACACAGATATGAGTTTAATAATAATTATAATGATAAAATCTTTGATAAAAACTTTGTTAAAGCAGGAGTGAATCCAGAAACAGATTTGGTTGAGATTATTGAAAATAAAAGTCATCCCTGGTTTATAGGTGTGCAGTTTCACCCAGAATATAAAAGTAGTGTTTCAAATCCACATCCACTTTTTGTTAATTTTGTTGGAGCTAGTTTAAAAAATTATTTAAATAACAATGGAAGAAAATAGAAATGACCCTCTTACGTTTATAGGTTTTCTTTTGATATCTATAATAATAATGTTCTGGTATTATAGTAATCAAAATATTCCCGCAATAGTTGAAACTGATACAGAAAAAATTGAGAAAACTATATCTGAGGATGAGCTATTGATTGATAATAAACCAAAAGAAATTAAGGAAGATGATGAATTTAATTTTCAGCAGAAAAAACTTGTTCTAGAGAATGAAAAGATATACATGGAGATAGACACTAAGGGAGCAAATATTACGATGCTTAAGCTAAAAGAATTTACAAATTATAACCAAGATTCTTTAATGTTGGTAGATTTAGATAATTCAAGTTTTAATATTTCAATTCCAAATAATTTTAATGGTATTCTAGATTCTAAGAATATAATATTTGATTCTGATATTATAGAAAGAAATAAAAAAGTTAGACTTACCGGATATATTTCTGATAAAGATTTTATTGAGATTACTTATAATTTGGATAGCGATTCTTATATGCTCGATTATGACTTAAAATTAAATGGATTCGATACCTATTCTAATCAAAATGACTTTTTTATCTCTTGGACTAAAGATTCATTTAGAAATTCTAAAAGTCTTGATTATGAAAATAGGTATACAGCTTTGAGTTATGGATTTGAAGATGAAAAAGATTCGTATCTAACAGTTTCAGGGTCTTCAGATAAAGTTATTGATGATGTTAATTGGATTTCTTATAGAGAACATTTCTTCAGTTCAATATTGATTTTTGAAAATAAGATAGATGAAATTCAGATTTTCTCTGAAAACTTGGCAAGTATTGAAGAGCTTGAAAAGAAATATACTAAAAGATTCTCTACAATAATTCCTATTGATACTAATGATTCTGGTTTAGATTTTAGGTTTTATTTTGGACCAACTGATTTTCATAGTCTGAAAGACTATAATCTTGGTATTGAAAACTCTGTTCCAGTTGGATGGGGAATCTTTGGGTGGATTAATATGTTTATTGTCTTTCCGCTATTCTCCTTTCTAACTAAATATTTTTCTTATGGAATATCAATAGTAGTGTTAACTATTATTGTTAAGATTTTAATTTCCCCTATTACATATAAGCAATACTTGTCTCAAGCAAAAATGAAGGTCTTAAAACCAGAAATTGAAGAGATAAATAAAAAATATAAAGATGACCCTATGAAAAGACAGCAGGAGACTATGAGTTTATACACCAAATCTGGTGCAAACCCTATGGCTGGTTGTTTGCCTGCTATGGCTCAAATGCCAATATTTCTTGCACTTTTTCTTTTTTTTCCTGCTGCATTTAGTTTAAGACAAAAAAGTTTTTTGTGGGCAGATGATTTATCTTCTTATGATTCAATACTTGAATTAGGTTTTTATATTCCATTGTACGGAGATCATATAAGTCTTTTTCCAATTTTAGCATCAGTAGCAATATTCTTTTATACAAAAATGACTACTGGAGGACAGATGATGCCTTCTTCTCAAACTGGTGGTGTTAACATGAAATTAATTATGTATATGATGCCACTAATGATGCTATTCTTTTTTAACAATTATGCAAGTGGACTAAGTTTATATTACTTCATCTCAAATCTTTTAACAATTATATTAATGCTGTTAATTAAGAGATTTTATATTGATGATAAGAAAATATTAAGGGAAATAGAAGAAAATAAACAAAAACCAGTGAAAGCTGGAGGATTTAGAGCAAGACTTCAAAAAGCTATGGAAGAAGCTGAAAAGCAGAAAAGAAATAACGAAAGGAGAAGATAACTACCTATGAAAAGTAAAAAAGTTGTAATTGCCCTCTCTGGAGGTGTAGATTCAAGTGTAGCAGCATATCTGTTAAAAAGAGAAGGTTATAATTTGATTGGCCTGTTTATGAAAAACTGGCATGATGAGAATTTAACAATTTCAGATGAATGTCCATGGCTCGAAGATAGTAATGATGCAATGTTAATTGCAGATAAATTAAAGATACCTTTCAAGACTGTTGATCTTAGTAAAGAATATAAAAAAAGAATTATTGATTATATGTTTAAGGAATATTCAAATGGTAGGACGCCAAATCCTGATATACTTTGTAATAAGGAGATAAAATTTGACGTGTTTATGAAATTGGCACTTTCATTAGATGCTGACTATGTTGCAACTGGTCATTATAGTCAAATAGAATCAAATAATAATTCAGAATATAGACTTTTACAAGGAATTGATAAAACCAAAGACCAGTCTTACTTTTTATGTCAACTAAATCAAAAACAGTTAGGTAAAATATTATTTCCAATAGGACATCTAAAAAAGTCTGAGGTAAGACATATTGCTAAGAAAAATAGTTTAATAACAGCTGATAAAAAAGATTCTCAAGGCCTTTGTTTTGTTGGTAAGATTAGACTTCCTGAATTTTTGCAACAAAAATTAAAAAAAAAGAAAGGGAGTATAATTGAAATACCTAGTAATTCAAAGGTTTTTAAGTTTAAAAGTGAAGGTGATCAATCTAGATTAAATGAACTATCAAAGAAATATAAATTTTCAAAAACTGATGGTAAAGTTGTCGGTGAGCATAATGGAGCATATTATTACACAATTGGTCAAAGAAGGGGACTTGCAGTAGGGGGTTATGATGAACCAATATTTGTGATAGGAATTGATACTAAATCAAATGAAATATTTGTTGGGAAGGGAAAGGATCACCCAGGATTAATAAAAAAAGCTATTAAAATAGATATAGCAACAATAAATTGGGTAAATGATTCATATAATATTGATCTCATAAAAACTTTAAAACTTAAAGCAAGAATCAGGTATAGACAACCTTTACAAGATATAATAATTCATATTTATGGAAAAAAACTTTATGTTGAATTTAAAAAATATCAAACTGCTGTTACTTCTGGTCAATTCCTAGCATTATACCATAAAAATGAGCTAATTGCTTCTTCTGTAATTCCTTAGTTAATAAAAGCTGATAATTTTTGAAAAAAACCTAGGAAAATCAGTGTTATAAACAAAAAAATATTTTAAATTTGCACGCTTTAAAAGTGGAATTTAATTTAATGTTATGCCAACAATATCGCAATTAGTTAGAAAAGGAAGAACTACTCAGTCAAAAAAGAGTAAATCTGCCGCTCTTGATTCATCTCCTCAAAAAAGGGGTGTATGTACAAGAGTTTATACAACAACTCCAAAAAAGCCTAACTCTGCAATGAGAAAAGTGGCTAGGGTTAGATTAACTAATGGCAAGGAGGTTAATGCATATATTCCTGGTGAAGGTCACAATCTTCAAGAACACTCAATAGTTCTAGTTAGAGGCGGAAGAGTAAAGGATTTGCCAGGTGTTAGATACCACATTGTAAGAGGAGCGCTTGATACCGCAGGTGTAGAAGGGAGATTGCAAAGGAGGTCCAAATATGGTGGAAAAAAACCTAAAAAATAATCTTCATAATGAGAAAAAAGCAATCAAAAAAGAGAGATTTAATTCCTGATCCAAAGTTCAATGACCAGCTTGTAACAAGATTTGTTAATAATCTTATGTTACAGGGTAAAAAATCAAAGGCATATAAGATTTTTTATGATGCTATGGAAATCGTAGATCAGAAAAATGAAGATAAAGAAAAGACTTCACTTGATCTATGGAAGGATGCTTTATCAAATGTAATGCCTCATGTTGAAGTTAGAAGTAGAAGAGTTGGAGGTGCTACTTTTCAAATTCCTCAGCCAATAAGACCTGATAGAAAAATTTCAATGGCAATAAAGTGGTTAATTGATTCATCAAGAAAGAGAAATGAAAAGTCAATGGCACTTAAGTTAGCGCAAGAAGTAATTGCTGCTGCAAAAGAAGAAGGTGCAGCAGTTAAGAAAAGAGTTGACACTCATAAAATGGCAGAAGCAAATAAAGCCTTTTCCCACTTTAGATTTTAATTTATTCAAATGGCAAGAGATTTAAAATATACAAGAAATATTGGTATTGCAGCTCACATTGATGCTGGTAAAACAACTACCACTGAAAGAGTTCTTTTTTATACTGGTGTAAGCCATAAAATAGGGGAGGTACATGATGGTGCTGCTACTATGGATTGGATGGAACAAGAACAAGAAAGAGGTATAACAATTACTTCAGCTGCAACAACTTGTAACTGGAATTTTCCAACAGATCAAGGTAAAAGTACTGATGCTACAAAGTCTTATCATTTTAATATTATTGACACCCCTGGACATGTTGACTTTACAGTTGAAGTAAATCGATCTTTGCGAGTTTTAGATGGACTTGTTTTTCTTTTTTCAGCTGTTGATGGTGTAGAACCTCAATCAGAAACAAACTGGAGATTAGCAGATAACTATAAGGTCCCTAGAATTGGATTTGTTAACAAAATGGACCGCCAGGGATCTAATTTCTTGGGAGTTTGTAATCAAGTTAAGGAAAAACTAAAATCTTTGGCTGTACCAATTGTATTAAATATTGGAGATGAAGAGGATTTTAAGGGTATAGTTGACTTAGTGAAAAATGTTGCAATTGTTTGGCATGAAGAAAACTATGGTTCTACATTTGATGTAATGGATATTCCAGAGAATCTTAAAGCCGAAGCTGAAAAGTTAAGAGGGGAGCTTATTGAAGCTGTTGCTGAATATGATGAAAAATTATTAGAAAAATATTTTGATGACCCAGATTCAATTACTGAGGATGAAATTCATGCTGCTCTTAGAGCTGCAACTCAAGACATAAGCATTATTCCTATGATATGTGGCTCTGCTTTTAAAAATAAGGGGGTCCAATTTTTACTAGACGCAGTTTGCAGGTATCTTCCATCTCCTGAAGATAAAGATGCTATTGTAGGGACTAAACCTAATTCGGATGAAGAAATTTCTAGGCAGCCCAAAGTTGATGAGCCTTTTTCAGCTCTAGCATTTAAAATAGCAACTGATCCTTATGTAGGAAGGCTGGCATTCTTTAGAGTATACTCTGGAAGACTTGATGCCGGTTCGTATGTTTTAAATAATAGAACTGATTCAAAGGAAAGGATTTCGAGAATATACCAAATGCACTCAAATAAACAAAATGCAATTGAATATATTGAAGCTGGAGATATTGGTGCAGCTGTTGGTTTTAAAGATATAAAAACTGGAGATACCTTATCTACTGAAAAGAGTCCAATAATCCTTGAAAGTATGATATTCCCAGATCCAGTTATTGGAGTTGCAGTTGAGCCTAAAACAAAAGCAGATATTGATAAATTAGGAATGTCATTAGCAAAATTAGCTGAAGAAGATCCAACATTTCAAGTGAAAACTGATGAGGCATCTGGTCAAACTGTAATTTCAGGTATGGGGGAACTTCATCTTGATATTATAGTTGACAGGCTTAAAAGAGAATTTAAAGTTGAAGTGAATCAAGGTAAACCTCAAGTAGAATATAAGGAGTCTTTAACTCAAGTTGCTAAACATAGGGAAGTCTATAAGAAACAAACAGGGGGTAGAGGTAAATTTGCAGACATAGTATTTACTCTAGAGCCTGGAGAAGAAGGAAAACAAGGATTAGAGTTTATTAACCTTATTAAGGGGGGTAACATTCCTAAAGAATATATTCCATCAGTTGAAAAAGGATTTAAAGATTCAATGCAAAATGGTCCATTAGCTGGATTTGAAGTTGATTCTATGAAGGTTACGCTTGAAGATGGTTCATTCCATCCTGTAGATTCTGATTCCTTGTCTTTTGAATTAGCTGCGAAGTTAGCATTTAGAGAGGCTGCTAGGGCTGCAAAAGCAGTTATTATGGAACCTATTATGAAGCTTGAAGTGATAACTCCAGAAGAAAATATGGGTGATATAGTAGGTGACTTAAATAGAAGAAGAGGTCAAGTTAATTCTATGGATGATAGAGCTGGTGCAAAAGTTGTTGCAGGTGAAGTCCCTCTTTCAGAAATGTTTGGTTATGTAACTTCATTAAGAACATTATCCTCAGGAAGAGCTACTTCAACTATGGAGTTTTCTCATTATGCTGAGACACCATCAAATATTTCAGAATCAGTTATTTCAGAAATTAAAGGAAACACACAAGAAGAATAATTATGAGTCAGAAAATTAGAATAAAATTAAAATCTTACGATTACAATCTTGTGGACAAGTCTGCTGATAAAATAGTCAAAACTGTAAAAAGTACAGGAGCTATTGTTACAGGACCAATTCCTCTGCCAACTCATAAAAAGATATTTACAGTTCTTAGGTCTCCTCATGTCAATAAGAAATCTAGAGAACAATTCAAGTTATGTAACTATAAGAGGTTACTTGATATATATAGTTCATCTTCAAAAACAGTTGATGCGCTAATGAAATTAGAATTGCCAAGTGGTGTTGAAGTTGAAATAAAAGTTTAAAATATTTATATGTCTGGATTAATAGGGAAAAAAATAGGGATGACAAGTGTCTACGATAATAATGGGAAGAATATCCCATGTACTATTCTTCAAGTCGGTCCGTGTATAATAACACAGATAAAAACAGAAGCAAAAGATGGATATTCATCTTTTCAACTAGGTTTTGATGATAAAACAAAAGAATCAAATAAGGCAACTCAAGGTCATTTTAAAAAGAGTAAATCATCTCCCAAAAGAAAGTTAGTTGAGTTTAGTGGATATGAAGGTGAATTTAAGGTTGGTGACAAAATTAGTGTTGATCATTTTTTTGAGGGAGAATATGTTGATGTAACAGGAATATCCAAAGGAAAAGGGTTTCAAGGAGTAGTTAAAAGACATGGATTTGCAGGGGTTGGAGATTCAACACATGGTCAACATAATAGAAATAGAGCGCCTGGATCAATTGGAGCTGGTTCAGATCCGTCACGAGTATTTAAAGGGATGAAAATGGCTGGTCAAACAGGTTCAACAAAGGTTAAAGCTATTAATTTAAAGGTAATCAAAGTAATGACTGAAGAAAACTTACTTTTAGTTAAAGGCAGTGTTCCAGGTCATAATAACTCTTATATAATAGTTCGAAAATAATGGAATTAGCTATACACGATATTAAAGGTAAAGATACTGGAAGGAAGGCAAAGCTTAGTAAAAATGTCTTTGCAGTAGAGCCTAATGATCATGCAATTTACTTGGATGTAAAACAATACCTAGCTAATAATAGAAAAGGATTACACAAAACAAAGGAAAGAGCTGAAATAAAAGGTAGTACAAGAAAAATAAAAAGACAAAAGGGGACAGGAACTGCAAGAGCAGGAAGTATAAAAAACCCATTATTTAGAGGAGGAGGAAGAGTGTTTGGTCCAAGACCAAGAAGTTATGATCAAAAAGTTAATAAAAAAGTAAAGAGACTTGCTAGAAAGTCAGCTTTAAGTTATAAGGCAAAGAATAAAGCAATAATTATTATAGAAGACTTTGATTTTTCAAAGCCTAATACAAAGGATTATTTTTCTATTTTAAAAGCTTTTGATCTTGAAGCAAAAAAAACATTAATGGTATTAAATGGAGGTAATGAGAATATATACTTATCCTCCAGAAATTTAAAAAATTCTAAGGTAGTAGTTAACTCAGAATTAAACACTTATGAAATTACAGACGCTACAAATGTCTTAATTTTAGAAAGTGCAGTTGACGGATTAGAGTTAAACTTGAAATAAATTGATATGGATATACTTGTAAAACCAATATTGACAGAAAAAGCAACAGATGAAAGTGAATTAAGAAATTCATACACTTTTATCGTTTCTAAAAATGCAAATAAGATTCAAATCAAAAAAGCAATTGAAGAATCATATGGAGTGTCTGTGCTTAAAGTTAGAACCATGATATATGGTGCTAAATCAGTTACAAAGTATACCAAAAGAGGTGTCCAATCAAGTAAGAAAGGACCATATAAAAAAGCTTTAGTTAAAATATCAGAAGGAGACAGAATTGACTTCTTTGCAAACCTATAATTATGCCAGTTAGAAAATTAAAACCAGTAACACCTTCTCAGAGATTTAGAATCATAAATGGTTTTGATTCAATAACTACTGATAAGCCAGAAAAATCACTCTTAGTTCCTAAGAAAAGAACTGGTGGAAGAAATAATAGAGGTAAAATGACTGTTAAATATAGAGGTGGAGGTCATAAGAGAAAATATAGAATTATTGATTTCAGGAGAGATAAGTTTGATATTTCAGGAGAAGTAAAATCTATAGAGTATGATCCTAATAGAACAGCATTTATTTCATTAATAGAGTATAAAGATGGAGAGAAGAGGTATATAATTGCTCAAAATGGTTTAAAATTGGGTCAAAACATATTATCTGGAGAATCAGCTTCACCAGATTTAGGAAATTCTCTGCCGATTTCAAATATACCTCTAGGAACAATTATTTCTTGTATAGAATTTTCACCAGGGAAAGGTGCTGTAATTGCAAGATCTGCAGGGTCTTTTGCACAATTAATGGCAAAAGAAGGAAAGTATGCAACACTTAAATTACCATCTGGTGAAACTAGAATGATTCTTTCTAAGTGTTATGCTACAATAGGTGCCGTTTCAAATTCAGATAATCAGTTAATCTCATCTGGAAAAGCGGGAAGGAAAAGATGGCTTGGTATTAGACCAAGAACTAGACCAGTAGCTATGAATCCAGTTGACCATCCAATGGGCGGAGGAGAAGGAAAAGCTTCTGGGGGTCACCCTAGATCAAAGAAGGGTATTCCTGCTAAAGGGTATAGAACAAGGTCTAAAAAGAAAGCATCATCTAAATTTATAATTGAAAGAAGAAAAAAATAATTAAAAATGGCTAGATCATTAAAAAAAGGACCATATGTACATTTAAGCCTTCTTAAAAAGGTAAATAAGAATGTTGAGGATAATAAAAAGGAAGTTATTAAAACCTGGTCAAGATCCTCAATGATTATTCCTGATTTTGTTGGACAAACTATTGCTGTGCATAATGGTAAACAATTTATACCTGTTTATATAACAGAGAATATGGTTGGTCATAAATTAGGAGAATTTTCTCCAACAAGAACTTTTAAAGGTCATACTGGAAATAAAAACAGGTAAATAAAAAGATATAAAATTGGGATCAAGGAAAAGAAATAGTGCAAATAAAATAAAGGAGGGCAAAAAAAATTTAGCTTTTGCTAAACTTAATAATAGTCCTATTTCTCCAAGAAAAATGAGACTTGTAGCAGATCAAATCAGAGGAGAGAATATTGACAGTGCTCTGACTATACTTAAGTTCAGTTCAAAAGAGGCCTCAAGAAGACTTGAGAAACTATTGATCTCTGCAATATCAAATTGGCAATCAAAAAATGAGGGTCTTGATATAGAAACTTCCCAGCTTTTTGTTAAAGAAATAAGGGTAGATTCTGCTGGTATGCTAAAAAGAATAAGAACAGCTCCACAAGGTAGAGCTCATAGAATTAGAAAAAGATCTAATCATGTTACATTAATTTTATCATCTAAAACACTTAATTAAATGGGACAAAAGACAAATCCAATAGGAAATAGATTAGGAATTATTAGAGGCTGGGACTCAAACTGGTATGGTGGTAAAGACTATGGAGATAAGCTAGCTGAAGATGATAAAATTAGAAAATATATTAATGCAAGACTTTCAAGAGCAAGTGTATCAAGTATAATTATTGAAAGAAGTGTAAAATTAATTGTTATAACTATTAAAACAGCAAGACCTGGAATCATAATTGGTAAAGGAGGCTCAGAAGTTGATAAGCTTAAAGAAGAGTTAAAGAAAATAACTTCTAAAGATGTTCAGCTAAATATTTTTGAGATTAAGAGACCAGAACTTGATGCATTTTTAGTTGGCTCAAGTATTGCAAGACAAATTGAAAATAGAATTTCTTATAGAAGAGCTATTAAGATGTCTATTGCAGCAGCAATGAGAATGAATGCAGAAGGTATAAAAATTCAGATTTCAGGAAGATTAAATGGAGCAGAAATGGCTAGATCAGAGAGTTATAAAGAGGGTAGAATTCCTTTGTCTACTTTTAGAGCTGATATTGATTATGCTATTGTTGAGGCACATACAACCTATGGAAGACTTGGGGTTAAGGTTTGGATTATGAAAGGAGAAGTTTATGGTAAAAGAGAACTTTCACAACTAATTGGAATGAGAAATTCGTCTGGGAATTCAAAGAAAAGTAATCGTCAAAGGGAACGAAAAAACTAAAAAGTTATACATGTTACAGCCAAAAAGAACAAAATATCGAAAAACTCAAAAGGGTAAAATGAAAGGTCTTTCACAAAGAGGGAACAGATTATCAAACGGAATGTTTGGCATTAAATCATTAGAGTCCAAATTCATTACATCTAGGCAAATTGAGGCTGCCAGAATTGCTGCAACTAGATATATGAAAAGGGAAGGGATGTTATGGATTAAGATTTTTCCAGACAAACCAATAACTAAAAAACCTTTGGAGGTTAGAATGGGTAAAGGTAAAGGAGCACCAGAATATTTTGTTGCAGTTGTTAAACAAGGAAGAATTATGTTTGAAGTATCTGGAGTACCTATTGCTGTTGCAAAAGAAGCACTTAGATTAGCAGCTCAGAAGCTTCCTGTTAAAACTAAATTTATAATAGCTAGAGATTACGAAGGATAAATTATGAAAATATCTGAAATAAAAAATATGACGCCTGATGAATTAAATGAAAAATTAGCTGATTCTATAAAAGAATTAAAACAGTTAAAATTTAACCATTCTGTGCAATCAATTGAAAATCCTTTACGGATTAAGGTTTTGAGAAGACAAATTGCAAGAATGAAGACTATGATTAATGAAAAAAAAGAAAATTAAATGAGTGGTAGAGAATTAAAAAAAGAAACAATAGGTATTGTCACACCTAAAATGAGCACTAGAGCATTAAGAAAAGAAAGAATAGGAATTGTTTCATCTAATAAGATGAATAAGTCTGTAGTTATATCTGAAGTAAGAAAAGTAAAACATCCTGTATATGGAAAGTTTGTTTTAAAGACAAAGAAATATATAGCTCATGATGAAAAAGATGAATGTAATGAAGGGGATACTGTAAAAATAATGGAAACAAAACCTATTAGTAAAACGAAACGATGGAGAATTGTTGAAATAATAGAAAGAGCAAAATAATATGGTGCAACAAGAGTCAAAATTAAAGGTAGCAGATAATACAGGAGCAAAAGATGTTCTTACCATTAGAGTATTAGGAGGAACTAAGAGAAGATATGCCTCTTTAGGAGATAAAATTGTAGTAACAGTTAAAGATGCTACACCTAATGGAACTGTTAAAAAAGGTACGGTTTCTGTAGCAGTTGTGGTTAGAACAAAAAAGGAAGTTAGAAGAGATGATGGATCATATATAAGATTTGATGATAATGCTTGTGTACTATTAAGTGAAACTGGAGAAATGAGAGGTACTAGAGTTTTTGGTCCAGTTGCTAGAGAATTGAGAGATAAAAAATTTATGAAAATTATCTCATTAGCACCTGAAGTATTATAATTATTATGAAAAAGATTAAAATAAAAAAAGGCGATAAGGTTATGGTAATTTCTGGAGAGAACAAGGGATCAATAGGTTCAGTTTTAAAAGTTCTTTATAATGAGAATAAAGCAATAGTTGAGGGTGTTAATATGGTAAAAAGACATACAAAGCCTAGTGCTGAAACACCTAAGGGAGGGATAATTGAGAAACAGTTACCTATTACGATTTCAAATTTATCATTATTAACAAAAAGTGGTGAGAAAACAAAAGTTGGATATAGATTTGAAGATGGGAAAAAGTTAAGATATTCTAAGAAATCAAATGAAATTTTATAATTATGTCATACAGACCAAGACTTAAAGAAGATTATTCTAATTCTATTGCTTCAGCTTTAATGGAAAAGTTAGGGCATAATAACATAATGCAGGTACCTAAGTTGAAAAAAATTGTTATTTCTAGAGGAGTAGGTGCTGCAGTAGCAGATAAAAAGTTAATTGATCATGCTATAGATGAGCTAACTTTAATTGCTGGACAAAAGGCATTAGCAACATTATCAAAAAAAGATGTTGCATCATTTAAATTAAGAAAAGGTACTCCAATTGGAGTCAAAGTAACTTTAAGAGGAGATAAAATGTTTGAATTTTTAGATAGACTGATTACAATTGCGCTTCCTAGAGTTAGAGATTTTCAAGGTATTAATAAAAAAGGTTTTGATGGAAGAGGAAACTATACTTTAGGAATCAGAGAACAAATAATTTTTCCAGAAATTAACATTGATAAAGTAAATAAAATTTCAGGAATGGATATAACATTTGTAACAAATACAAATTCAGATGAGGAAGCTATGGGTCTTTTATCTGAATTGGGTTTACCATTTAAAAAATAATTAGTTATGGCAAAAGAATCAATGAAAGCTCGAGAGAGAAAAAGACAAAAGATAGTTGCAAAATATGCAAGAAAAAGAAAGTCTTTAAAAGATGCTAAAGATTATATTGGACTTCAGAAACTTCCAAAAAATGCATCTCCAGTAAGACTTCATAATAGATGTAAGTTAACAGGAAGACCGAAAGGCTATATCAGGCAGTTTGGAATTTCAAGAGTTATGTTTCGAGAAATGGCAAATAAAGGTTTAATTCCAGGAGTAACAAAAGCTAGCTGGTAAAAATATATATATGTATACAGACACAATTGCAGATTATTTAACAAGAATTAGAAATGCTAACTTAGCTGGACATAAAGTTGTAGATATACCTGCATCTAATATAAAAAAGGAGATTACTAAGATTTTATTTGATCAAGGGTTTATTCTTAGTTATAAATTTGAAGAAACAAAAAATAATCAAGGTCAAATAAAGATAGCTCTTAAATATGATTCTATTTCTAAAGAACCAGTTATTAAAGAAATTCAAAGAATTAGTAAGCCTGGGCTAAGAAAGTATTCGGGCTCTAAAAGTTTTCCAAGAATTTTAAATGGATTGGGAGTTTCAATAGTATCCACATCAAAGGGATTGATGACTGGAAAAAAGGCGACAAGCATGAATCTAGGAGGAGAATTAATCTGTTATATATATTAAATTAAAAGAAATGTCAAGAATAGGAAATAGCATAATAAATATCCCAGAAGGAGTAACTTTAGAAGTAAAAGAGAACATAATTACAGTTAAAGGTAAGCTAGGTGAATTATCCCAATCATTTGATGGTGTTTCTTTTAATATTACTGATACTGAGATTACTGTTAAGAGGGATTCTGACTCTAAAGATCACAAATCAAAACATGGTTTATATAGATCTTTAGTTAATAATATGGTGATAGGAGTTAGTGAGGGCTTTGTTAAAGAACTTGAGTTAGTAGGTGTTGGATACAGAGCAAATAGTAGTGGGCAAAAGTTGGATCTTTCTCTTGGTTTTTCACATACTATTGTTATGAGTCTACCATTAGAAATCAAAGTAGAGACTATAAATGAAAAGGGGCAAAATCCTATTATAAAGCTATCGTCTATTGACAAGCAATTATTGGGGCATATTGCTGCAAAAATTAGATCTTTTAGAAAACCTGAGCCTTATAAAGGTAAAGGTGTTAAATATGTTGGTGAACAAATAAGAAGAAAAGCAGGAAAACAAGCATAATATGACAAAAGTTAAGAATTATAGAAGAGATAGAATAAGAAAAAGGATTAGGAAAATAATTTCTGGTTCCTCAGAATACCCTAGAATGTCAGTTTTTAGAAGTAATAAGGAAATATATTGTCAGGTAATTGATGATAAAGAGGGTAAAACACTTATTTCAGTGTCGTCTAGAGATAAAAAAATATTAGATCTTAAACTTAAAAGTAATCTTGAAAAGTCATTTAATGTAGGAAAGATAATTGCTGAAAAATCAATAAAGGCAGGTATAAGTAAGGTAAAGTTTGATAGAGGAGGATACCTTTATCATGGGAGAGTTAAATCATTGGCTGAAGGAGCTAAAGAAGGTGGACTAAAATTATAAATATGTATAAAAATTATAAAAATGTTGAAATTATAAAACCAGCTGGTCTAGAACTAAAAGATAGACTAGTAAGTATTCAAAGAGTTACTAAAGTTACAAAAGGAGGTAGAGCTTTTGGCTTTTCTGCGATAGTTGTTGTGGGTGACGAAAATGGTGTAGTAGGCCATGGACTTGGTAAAGCTAAAGAAGTAACTATTGCTATCTCAAAAGCTGTTGAAGATGCTAAGAAAAATTTAGTAAAAATACCCGTTGAAAATGGAACTCTTCCGCATGAGCAGAAAGGTAAATACGGTGGGGCTAAGGTTTTTATAAAGCCTGCAACTGAAGGTACTGGTGTAATAGCCGGGGGTGCTGTTAGAACAGTTTTAGAATCTGTAGGAATTCAAAATGTATTATCAAAATCTCAAGGTTCATCGAACCCTCATAATGTTGTAAAAGCAACTTTTGATGCATTACTTAATTTAAGAAGTCCAATGATGATTGCAAAACAAAGAGGTGTATCGTTAGATAAAATTTTTAAGTCATGAGTAAAAAAGTAAAAATTAAACAAATTAGAAGTACAATAAAGAGGCTTGAATCTCAAAAAAGAACTCTAGAGGCTCTTGGTTTGAGGAAAATTGGCATGGAAGTTGAACATGAACTAAATCCTTCGATTAACGGTATGATCAATAAAGTAAAACATTTGGTTACTATTAATGAAATAAAATAAATATTATGAGTTTAAATAATTTAAAACCAGCATTAGGATCTAACAAAAACAGTGGGAAAAGACTAGGTAGAGGTCAAGGTTCTGGTAAGGGTGGAACTTCTACAAAAGGGCATAAAGGAGCACAATCTAGATCAGGATATTCAAGAAAGATTGGTTTTGAAGGTGGACAAATGCCATTGCAAAGAAGAATTCCAAAATTTGGTTTTAAAAACATAAACAGAAAGGAGTATGTTCCTATAAATATTGATACAATTCAACTATTAATCGAACAGAAAAAAATTAAAAAACATTTGAAAATAGAAAATATTATAGAATTAAATCTAGCAAATAAAGGAGATCTTGTTAAGATCTTAGGAAGAGGAGAGATAACATCTCCAGTTGATGTTTATGCTCATAAGTTTTCTGAATCGGCAAAAAATTCAATTGAAAAAGCTGGTGGTAAAGTGATTAATTTATAAATATGCAGAAGTTTATAAACATAATAAAAAGTATACTTAAAATTAAGGAATTAAAGAATAGAATTCTTTTTACTCTTGGTTTATTATTAGTATACAGGGTAGGTGCTCAAATAGTACTTCCAGGTATTGATTCCCTAGAATTAACTGCATTTAATTCAAGATTTGATGGTGGAGGTTTACTAGGAATTTTAAATGCATTTACTGGTGGTGCATTTGGAAATGCTTCTGTTTTTGCTTTAGGAATTATGCCTTATATCTCTGCATCTATTGTAGTTCAATTAATGCAAGTTGCCGTCCCTTACCTTCAGAAATTACAAAAGGAAGGGGAAAGTGGTAGAAAGAAAATAACTCAAATAACTAGGTGGTTAACAATTTTCATTTGTGTTATCCAAGCTCCAGCATATTTGTATAGTTTAACTGCTCTTGGTGTTCCAGATAGTGCTTTTATCTTTGGTAGAAGTCCATTATTTATTATTTCATCTGTTATTATTCTTGTTACAGGAACAATATTTGCGATGTGGTTAGGAGAAAAAATAACTGATAGAGGTATTGGAAATGGGATTTCACTTTTAATAACTGTAGGTATTGTAGCTTCATTACCCTTATCTTTTACTCAAAATTTAGTCTCAAGGATTACTGAAAGTAATGGGGGATTGATAATGGTCGTAATTGAATTAGCAGTATGGTTAATAATAATTGTTTTAAGTATATTATTAGTTATGGCCGTTAGGCAAATTCCAGTTCAATATGCTAGAAGGAATAGTATATCACCAAATGCACAATCAAATACAGGAATGTCATCTAGACAATACATTCCACTTAAACTAAATTCATCTGGTGTTATGCCAATAATATTTGCTCAGGCATTGATGTTTGCTCCAGTTACCATGGGTGGTTTTTTTGGGAGCACTAATTTTGGTCAATGGTTACAGGCTAATTTTTCTGATATTTTTGGACTTTGGTATAATGTTCTTTTTGGACTTCTATGTATAATTTTTACATTTTTTTATACTGCTATTACGGTACCAACTAATAAAATGTCAGATGATTTGAAAAGGAGTGGAGGATTTGTCCCTGGAATTAGACCAGGAAATGAAACAGCAGAATATTTAGATTCAGTAATGTCTTATATAACATTTCCAGGATCGTTATATCTTGCTGCTATTGCTGTTTTTCCAGCAATTGTAGTTCAATTAATTGGAATGCAACAAGGGTGGGCACTATTTTATGGTGGTACATCTTTATTGATTATGGTAGGAGTTGCTATTGATACAATACAACAGGTTAATGCATATCTCTTGAACCATCACTATGATGGTTTAATGAAAACTGGTTCAATGAGAAATAAACCTCAAATTTAATATATGGCAAAACAAAAATCTATAGAACAAGAAGGTAAAATTATTGAGGCCTTGTCAAATGCAATGTTTAGGGTGGAGCTTGAAAATGGACATATTGTAACTGCTCATATTTCGGGTAAAATGAGACTTCATTATATTAAGTTATTGCCAGGGGATAAAGTAAAGCTTGAGATGAGTCCATATGACTTGTCAAAGGCAAGGATAACATTTAGAATGTAAATTATATTAAAATGAAAGTAAGAGCATCAATAAAAAAAAGAAGTGCTGATTGTAAAATAGTCAGACGTAAAGGACGTTTATATGTTATAAACAAAAAAAATCCAAGATTTAAACAAAGACAAGGATAATTATGGCAAGAATATCAGGAATTGACATACCAAAAGAAAAGAGAGGAGCTATTGCTCTTACCTACATATATGGAATAGGAAGAAGTAGAGCAAAAACTATTTTAATTGATGCTAAAGTAGATGAAAATAAAAAGGTCTCAGAATGGAATGATTCTGAAATTGCAAGTATTAGAGATGTTGTAGGAAAGCTAATGATTGAAGGAGAACTTAGGTCTGAGACCCAATTAAATATTAAGAGACTTATGGATATTGGGAGTAATAGAGGTATAAGACATAGGTTAGGATTACCTTTAAGGGGTCAAAGAACAAAGAATAATTCTAGAACCAGAAAAGGTAAAAGAAAAACTGTAGCTAATAAGAAAAAAGTAACTAAATAAAGATTATGGCAAAAACAACTAGTAAAAAAAGAAAAGTAACGGTTGAGTCAGTTGGTGAAGCTCATATTAATGCCTCATTTAACAATATTATAATATCAATTACAAATAAAAAGGGAGAAGTTATTTCATGGTCATCTGCTGGAAAAATGGGTTTTAGAGGTTCAAAAAAGAACACTCCATATGCAGCTCAAACTGCAGCAGAGGATGCAGCTAAAGTTGCACATGAAGCTGGAGTTAGGAGAATAAAAGTTTTAGTAAAGGGTCCTGGTAATGGTCGTGAGTCTGCAATTAGAACTTTACATAATAATGGTTTAGAAGTGATGGAAATTGTTGATGTAACTCCAATGCCTCATAATGGATGCAGACCACCTAAAAGAAGAAGAGTTTAATTAAATAAAAAAAAATGGCAAGATATAGAGGTCCAAAAACAAAAATTTCAAGAAAGTTCGGTGAACCACTTTTCGGAGAGGATAGAAGCTTGGAGAAAAAAAATTATCCTCCAGGACAACACGGTAATAGTAAAAGAAGATCAAAAAAATCTGAATATGCTATTCAATTGATGGAGAAACAAAAAGCTAAGTATACATATGGAATACTTGAAAGACAATTTAGAAACTTGTATACTAAAGCTAATAGAGCCAAAGGGGTTACGGGAGAAGCGCTCCTTCAATTATGTGAGTCAAGGCTAGATAATGTTGTATATAGAATGGGAATGTCTAACACAAGAGATGGAGCAAGACAATTGGTTTCTCATAAACATATCACTGTTAATGAAAGAGTAGTTAACATACCATCATATACACTTAGACCAGGAGATAAAGTTGCAGTAAGAGAAAAGTCAAAATCTTTAGAATCAATTCAGAACTCTCTTAAAATGAGTGAGCCTGAATACTCATGGATTAAATGGAATAGTGAAAGACTTGAAGGTGAATTTGTTAGTTTACCTGAAAGGGATCAAATTCCAGAAAATATTAAAGAACAATTAATTGTAGAATTATATTCAAAATAAACTAAATATGGCAATACTAAATTTTCAAAAACCAGATAAAGTAATCATGATAGATTCAACAGAATCTCATGGGAAGTTTGAATTCAGACCTCTTGAACCAGGTTATGGATTAACTATAGGTAATGCTCTTAGAAGAGTTTTACTTTCATCCTTAGAAGGATATGCGTTTTCATCAATTAAGATTGAAGGAGTTGACCATGAGTTCTCTACAATAGAAGGAGTGGTAGAAGATGTTACAGAGATAATATTGAATATTAAACAAATTAGATTGAAAAGACAAATTGAAGATTTTGAAGAGGAAAAAATAAATATTGTAGTTGGTAATCAAAAGGAATTAAAAGCATCTGACTTTCAAAAATTCATTTCAGGTTTTCAAATTTTAAATCCTGATCTTCATATTTGTAGTCTTGAAAAAAAATCAAAGCTAACTATTGAATTGACTATTGAAAAAGGTAGGGGTTATGTTCCAGCTGAGGAAAATAAAAAATCTAGTGATTCTTCTTTGGGAGTTATAGCAATTGACTCTATATATACACCTGTAAAAAATGTTAAATATGAAATTGAGGATTATAGAGTTGAACAAAAAACAGATTACGAAAAATTAGTTTTTGAAATTGAAACTGATGGATCAATCCATCCTAAAGATGCATTAACAGAAGCAGCAAAAACATTAATACATCACTTTATGTTGTTCTCTGATGAACTAATAACTCTTGAATCTGATGAAATCGCTCAATCAGAGGCATATGATGAAGAATCTCTTCATATGAGGCAATTACTTAAGACTAAACTGATTGATATGGATTTATCAGTAAGAGCTCTAAATTGTTTAAAAGCAGCTGAAGTTGACACTTTAGGGGACTTAGTTTCTTTTAATAAAAATGATTTAATGAAATTTAGAAACTTTGGGAGAAAGTCTCTTACAGAACTTGAAGAACTAGTGATTTTGAAAGGATTATCATTTGGGATGGATCTTTCAAAATATAAGTTAGATAAAGAGTAATATAAATAGTTATGAGGCATCGCAAAAAAACAATAAAATTAGGAAGAAAATCAGCGCATAGAAAAGCTATGCTTGCCAATATGGCATCTTCTTTAATTGAGCATAAAAGAATAAACTCAACTTTGACTAAAGCTAAAGCATTAAAAGTTTTTATTGAGCCTTTAATAACAAAATCTAAGACAGATAACACTCATAATAGGAGATTATGTTATAGTAAATTGAGAAATAAAATAGCAGTTACAATATTATTTGATGAAGTTGCAAAAAAGATTGGTGATAGACCAGGGGGCTACACTAGAATAATCAAGTTAGGAAATAGAATGGGAGATAATGCATCAATGGCGATGATTGAGTTTGTTGATTATAATGAGATTTACTCTCAAAACAATAAATCATCTAAAGAAGAATCTCCAAAAGAAGAATCTCCAAGAGAAGAATCTCCAAAAAAATCTAAATAATTTTTTTAATTCTTAATAACTAAAGGATATATGTTTTTACATATGTCCTTTTTTTTTTAATTTTATCCTACAGTAATGACTTATAAAAAGAGGAAAAAAGGGATTTTACTTCTAGCTGATGGAACAATTTTTTATGGTAAGTCTGTAGGTGTTGAGGGAACGGTTATTGGTGAGATTTGTTTCAACACTGGTGTTACTGGTTACCAAGAGATTTTTACCGATCCATCTTACTTTGGACAAATTATGGTTACCACTACTTCTCATATAGGTAATTATGGAATAAAAGAAAATGAGTCTCAATCGGAAAATATATATATATCAGGACTTATATGTAAAAATTTTAGTTATGTTAACTCAAGAGTATCTTCAAAGTCTGTTGATTCATGGTTTAATAAACAGAAATTAATTGCGATTTCAGATGTAGATACTAGGGCTTTAGTTAGATATATTAGAGAAAATGGTGCTATGAATGCAGCTATTACAACTGATATTAATAATCTAGATAAATTAAAGAAAAAATTGATTAATTCTCCAGAAATGGAAGGTTTAGAATTAGCTTCAAAGGTATCAACAAAAAAAACGTACTTTTTAGGGAATTCAAAATCAAAATATAGACTTGCAGTTTTAGATCTTGGGGTTAAAAAAAATATTTTATCAAATTTCATTAAGAGAGACTTTTATATAAAAGTTTTTCCATATGATACTGATTTTGATGAATTGGTTAAATTTAAGCCGAATGGATTTTTTCTATCAAATGGACCAGGTGATCCTAAACCTTTAACAAAAGTGATAGAGACAACAAAAGAAATAATAAATAGTAACTTTCCCCTTTTTGGAATTTGTCTAGGTCATCAAGTGATAGCTTTAGCTAATGGAATTAATACTTATAAAATGTTTAACGGTCATCGAGGGATTAATCACCCAGTTTTAAATTTAAAGACATCAAAAGGAGAGATAACCTCTCAAAATCATGGTTTTGCAGTTGATTTTAAAGAAGCTAAGAAAAATAAAAAAGTTTTAGTTACTCATAAGCATCTAAATGATAATACAGTAGCTGGAATAGAATTGAAAAATAAGAAGTGCTTTTCAGTTCAATATCATCCCGAAGCTGGACCTGGACCAAATGATGGTAATTATCTTTTTGATCAATTTCTATCTTATGTTAAATCAAACTAAATGAGCAATATAAAGGAAGTAAAATCAAGACAAATTTTTGACTCCAGAGGAAACCCTACAATTGAAGCAGATGTTATAACTACAAGTGGTGTCAAGGGCTCGGCAGCTGTTCCTTCTGGCGCATCAACTGGTAAGCATGAGGCTGTAGAACTAAGAGATGGTGACAAGAATAAATATTTAGGAAAGTCTGTTTTTAATGCAGTTAAAAATATAAATGATTTGATTTCAAAAAAATTAATTGGTGTGAGTGTATTTGATCAAACATTAATAGATAAATTAATGATTGAGCTTGATGGAACAGAAAATAAGTCTAATATAGGAGCAAACGCAATTCTTGCTGTTTCTCTTGCAGCATCTAAAGCTGCCGCATCAGAAAGAGGAATTTCATTATATAATTATTTAGGAGATAATAATAATCCATGTGTACTCCCTGTTCCTCTCATCAATATTATTAATGCTGGAAGTCATTCGGATTCTCCAATTGCTTTTCAAGAGTTTATGATAGTCCCAGTTGGAGCAAAAAGTTTTTCTAATTCTCTTCAAATGGCAAATGAAGTTTTTCATAATCTTAAAATAAATTTAAAGTCTAAAAATTTAAATACTTCTGTTGGAGATGAAGGTGGCTTTGCTCCAAAATTAAATGGCGTTGAGGATGCGCTTAATATAATAATAGATTCAATTAATGATGCAGGTTATAAAATTAAAGATGATATTATGATAGCACTTGATTGTGCTGCATCTGAATTCTATTCTAATGGAGTTTATGATTATTCAATATTTGAGGGTGAGAATGCAAAAAAACTAAACTCAGATGAACAGATTGAATATCTGATTTCACTTTGTGAAAAGTTTCCAATTGTATCAATTGAGGATGGGATGGATGAAGATGACTGGGAAGGTTGGAAAAAACTCACACAAAAAATTGGGAATAAAGTTCAGCTTGTAGGAGATGATTTATTTGTAACTAATATAAAAAGGCTTCAAAAAGGGATTACAGAAAAAATAGGAAATTCAATTTTAATCAAATTAAATCAGATAGGAACTTTAACTGAAACGATTGAATCAATAAAATTGGCAACAAAAAGTAACTTTACCTCAGTTATTTCTCATAGATCAGGGGAAACGGAAGATTCAACAATAGCAGATTTATCTGTAGCTTTTAATACAGGTCAAATTAAAACAGGATCAATGTCTAGAAGTGATAGGATGGCCAAGTATAATCAACTTTTAAGAATAGAAGAAGAGCTTGGAATAAATGCTAAATATCTAGGTATAAAAGCATTTAAATTTAATTTTTAAACATTTAAATTTTAATAAATTTTTTTCTTAGGTATTAGACCAGTAAATTTGTAATAAATATGAATTTATGGCTGATAATGTAAAAATTACTTATAACAATGAGTCATATTCATTTCCTGTAATTCAGGGATCTGAAAATGAGAAAGCTATTGATATTAAACAACTTAGGTCACAAACAGGTTTAATAACTTATGATCCAGGTTATAAAAATACAGGACATTGTATAAGTAATATAACATATCTTGATGGTGAAAATGGAATTTTAAGGTACAGAGGTTATTCTATTGATGAGTTATGCAAAAAGGTAACTTTTCTTGAAGTTTGTTACCTGTTAATTTTTGGAGAATTACCTACAAAAAAAATACTCGATAAATTTCAAGCTGATATTCATGAAGAGTCATTAGTTGATGAGCATATAAAGGATATCTTTCACAGTTTTCCTAAGTCTGCCCATCCAATGGGAGTTCTTTCTTCATTGACTTCAGCCTTGATTGCATTTAATCCAGAAAATGAAACTAAGTTATCTTTAAAAGAATCTGACAAATCTGAAAATGATAAAAAATTATATATTTCAACTGTTAAATTACTTGCAAAATTTCCAATTTTATCATCTTGGACTTTAAGAAAAATTAAAGGGCTTCCATTAAATTATAGTAGTGATAAATTCAATTACGTAGAGAATATTGCTTATTTAATGTTTGCAAAACCAAATCAGAAATATATTCAAAATGAAATTGTTATTAATGCCCTAAATAGTTTACTTATTCTTCATGCTGATCATGAACAGAATTGCTCTACATCCACAGTTAGAATAGTTGGATCTTCGTATGCAGGATTATTTGCTTCAATTTCAGCAGGGATTTCAGCTTTATGGGGAAGACTTCATGGAGGTGCAAATCAAGCAGTAATAGAGATGTTAGAATTAATTAAAAATGATAATTCTAATATTGAAAAATATATAGAAAAAGCAAAAGATAAAGATGATCCATTTAGGCTTATGGGATTTGGGCATCGAGTCTATAAAAATTTTGATCCTAGAGCAAAAATAATTAAGAAAGCAGCTGATCAAGTTTTAGATGATCTGGGTATTGATGACCCAGTGCTAGATATAGCCAAAGCAATAGAATCAAAAGCTTTAAGTGACCCCTATTTTAAAGAAAAAAAATTATATCCGAATGTTGATTTCTACTCTGGAATTATTTATAGAGCACTTGGTATACCCTCTGAGATGTTTACTGTAATATTTGCATTAGGTAGGATTCCAGGTTGGATTGCCCAATGGAAAGAAATGAGGGAATCAAAAGACCCTATTGGTAGACCAAGACAAGTATATAATGGTCCTAATGAAAGGACCATAAAATAAATAATATATCTCTATGGATTATAAAGATGAACTATATCATATAGTCAAAGACTATTTAGTAAAAAAATATAAATTATCTGATCCAACAATAGAATTTATTGAAACTAAAAAGGATTTTAAAGGTGATATTACAATTGTACTATTTAACATAATTAAACTAATAAATGACGAGGATATAGAGAGTTTAGGTCAAAATATTGGAAATGAATTAGTTAACAAATCGAATATAGTTAATGAATTTAATTTGGTTCAGGGTTTTTTGAACTTAACCATTTCAGATAGTTTTTACATAGATTCACTTCACTTTGCACTTACAAATAATAGTTTTTTTAAAGTTGAATCAAAAGATGATATAGATACATTTATGGTAGAATATTCATCACCCAATACTAATAAACCTTTACACTTAGGTCATATAAGAAATAACCTTTTGGGTTATTCTATTTCTAAAATATTAGAGGCAAATGGTAAAAAGGTAATTAAAACGCAAATAATTAATGATAGAGGTATACATATATGTAAATCTATTGTTGCATGGAAATTATATGGTGAAAATTCAACTCCAAAATCTACTGGTTTAAAAGGAGATAAATTAGTAGGTAATTATTATGTTTTATTTGAACAGAAGCATAAAGAGGAAGTGGAAGAACTAATTAATAATGGGGTAGATAAAGAGGAAGCTGTAAATCAATCGAATATCATGAAACTTGCTAAGGAAACACTTAAAAAGTGGGAGAATGGAGATAAACAAGTTAGGGATATTTGGAAGACGATGAATGATTGGGTTTATAATGGATTTGAAGAGACTTATGATAAATTAGGAGTTTCATTTGATAAGAATTATTATGAGAGTGAAACATATCTTTTAGGTAAGGAAATTGTTAATTATGGACTTGAAAAGAAAGTGTTTTACAAGAAAGAAGATTCTTCTGTCTGGGTTGATCTCACAGATGATGGATTAGATGAAAAGTTGCTCTTAAGATCAGACGGAACATCTGTTTATATTACACAAGACCTAGGTACTGCCAAGCAAAGAATAGATGATTTTCCTGAAATTGGAGGTATGGTTTATACTGTAGGGAATGAACAAAATTATCACTTTCAAGTATTATTCAAGATATTAAAAAGATTAGGATATAAATGGGCAAATAATTTATTTCATCTAAGTTATGGGATGGTTGATCTGCCAACTGGTAAAATGAAGAGTAGGGAAGGAAAGGTTATTGATGCAGATGATCTAGTCCTTCAATTAATAGACTCAGTTAAGAAAATATCAAAGAATTTAGGGAAATTTCAAAATGATAATAATAGTATAACTGAAGATAATCATAGAAAGATTGCATTGGGCGCTTTGAAATATTTTATACTAAAAGTTGATCCAAAAAAGACAATATTGTTCAATCCTGAAGAATCGATTGATTTAAGTGGAAATACTGGTCCTTTTATTCAATATACCTATGCAAGGGTTCAATCTATTTTAAATAAAGTAGAAAAAGTTGAAACTACTAAGATTATGGAATATGAATTAAATGAAAAAGAGAAAGAGACTATCAAATCTATAAATAGATATAATGATATTATAAAAGAGGCACAGGATGAATTATCTCCTGCAATTATATGTAATTATTTATATGATTTGGTTAAGACATTTAATTCTCTTTATCAAAATCATAATATTCTTAATGCTGAAACTCCAGACTCTATAGTTTTAAGAATTCAAATATCTTTTATTACTAGTAAAGTAATATCTAATATTACAGATCTTCTTGGTATAGAACTTCCTGATAAGATGTAAAAAAAAATCGCCCTTTTGGGCGATTTTTATAAATAAATTCAAAATTTATTTAAATTATTTTGAAGTTGTCATATCAGTACACTAAACCAAACTTTGTTGGTAGCATTACCAATACAATTTTTCCATAAATTAAATTAATTAATTGTTTATTATAGTGTAATTTACTAAAATAATAGAGTCTTGCAAGTTAAACGTAAAAAATTTTAGTGCTTTTTTGCTACTGTTTTGTCAAAAAAATATTAAAAAAAATTATTTTGAAGCCTAAATATCTTTGATACAAATCTCTGTATCACTTAATTTTAATGATCTTATAAAGAATTTCGTAGGTTTAGTTTTTGATTCTTAGTGTTGGTATAATTCATGGTGCAAATGACCTGTTAATAGTTAATAATGTATCAAAAAAAACATCTAAAACACGATATAAAATCCTTATTTTATTCATTTTAGTTATTTTTTGATAATATTCCTAGTTTTTCACTTTCTCTATTTTTACAATTAAAAAAATGTATAACAAAATGAATTAGTTTTCAAAAATCATTGATGTATATTTGAAAAAAAAAGTCAATGACTATTATAGATGGTAAAAAAATTTCTGAAGATATTCTAAATGAAATAAGTCTGGAAGTAGATAAAAGATCTAATCAAGGCATTAAGATTCCTCATTTAGCTGCTATCCTAGTTGGTAATGATGGCCCAAGTCAAACTTATGTTAATAGCAAGATTAAAGCTTGTGAAAAAGTAGGTTTTAAATCTTCTTTATTTAGCTATGATAGTAATATCAGTGAACAAAAGCTAATAGATGAAATTGAATTGATTAATAATAATGATGATATAGATGGATTTATTGTTCAATTACCTCTCCCATCTTCTATAAATCAAGAAAATATTTTGAATTCTGTTAATCCAAATAAAGATGTAGATGGATTTCATCCTATAAATTATGGAAAAATGACAATTGGAATTGATTCGTTTATTCCGGCAACACCTTATGGGATATTAGAATTATTTAAAAGATGTAAAATAAGTCTTGACGGCAAAAAGTGTTTGGTCATTGGAAGAAGTCAAATAGTTGGTAGACCAATTAGTATTCTATTAAGTCAAAGTAATGAGTTCTGTAATGCAACTGTTACTTTAGCACATAGTAGGACTATAGATCTAGATAAACTTGCATTGGATTCTGATGTAATAATATCTGCAATTGGAAGACCAGAATTTTTAAAAGCGGAAATGGTAAAGGAGGGTGCAATTATTATTGATGTTGGGATCTCAAGAGTTAAAGATGATAGTTCAAAAAAGGGCTATAAAATTGTAGGTGATGTAGATTTTAAGAATGTCTCTAAAAAGGCTTCGTATATAACTCCAGTTCCTGGAGGAGTTGGACCAATGACTATTGCAATGCTTTTGTCAAACACATTATTAGCCTGCAAAAATAATGATTAGTCAAACGGAACGAAATCTTCAATCCACAGATCCATAGTGTAAAAGCCGACTTCCTAATCTTTACGTACTTTTTTTCTAGTTTTTATATCTCATTGGAGAATAACTTATCCATGTTTTTGAATGATTTAAATTCAAGTGCATTACCGGAGTTATCATAAAAAAATAAAGTTTTTTGTTCACCAGGAAGTCCTTTAAATTTCAAATAAGGTTCAATTATAAACTGGATATTATTCTTTGAAATATTGTCTGCAAATTTATCAAAATCATTCCATGGTATAATAACTCCAAAATGAGGAACTGGAACAGATTTTCCATCAACTTCATTGTGATGCACTTTTCCTTTATGATTAGGGTCAAGATGAATAACTAGTTGATGTCCAAAAAAATCATAATCAGCCCATTCATCTGATTCTCTACCTGGCTTACAGCCTAAAGTATTTTCATAAAAATTTTTAGATTCAGATAAATTTTTTACTGGAATTGCAAGATGAAAAGGGAATAATTTTGTCATAACTTATTCAATATAATAAATATTTCTTTCTAATTTTTTTAAACTTTTCAAGATCCTCTTGCCAAGATTCTCTTATTCTTTGAACACTGAGACCAGATTTAATCTGTTCTTCTAAAATTTCATTACCAGCTAATTTTTTAAAATCTATAAAGAAAAAATCTTTTTTGTTACTAATTAGTTTATAAGATTCGATTAACCACTTTAACTCTATTTTATTTCCAATCGGGTATTCTCTTAGATCTTCTCCATAACAAATTTTATTTTGTTGTTTTGGATTATTACTCCCATAACTTGGTTTAGGGGTAAATGAAAAATGTTTTGATTTAAAATCTGGATGTCCAAAAATTTGAAATTGAACATTTGTTCCTCTACCAACACTAACAGGAGTTTTTTCAAGAAAAGCTAAGCTTGGATAAAGTAAAATAGACTGAATATTTGGAAGGTTAGGAGAAGGTGCAACTGGAGGGAAATATCGGGATTTATGATTGTAATTCTTTATTTTGATTATATCTAATTTGGCTTTAATACCATTTTCTAACCAGTTCTCTCCATTAATCATTAAAGCATACTCCCCAATTGTCATTCCATATACAATTGGTACTGGATGAAGACCTATGAAACTGGTATATTTTAAATCTAAAATAGGTCCATCGATATAATGAGAATTAGGATTTGGCCTATCTAAAACTATTAATTTTTTATCTGCTTTTGCTACAGCTTCCATAACATAATGCAGTGTAGATAAATACGTGTAGTATCTGACACCAACATCTTGAATATCAAAAATTATAAGATCTAAATCATTTATATCCTTAACTTTCATTTCTTTATTTGAGCCATATAAGGAGATTATATCAATAGTATTTCTGTATTTACCATCTTTAATTAGTTCACCATCAGCTCTATCTCCTTTAAATCCATGCTCGGGACTGAATATTTTTTTTATATCAAGGCCTAGGTCAATTAAACTATCAACCAAGTGTACAAACTCTCCTTTATTAATAATAATACTAGAATGATTTGCTACAATTCCTATTTTTTTACCTTCAATTTCTTTTTTAAAATCATTAATTCTATATGCTCCTGGAATTATTTCTTGAGCGGAAATATTAAAATTTACATTAGTGATTAGAAAAAATAAAAGTGTAATTTTAAAAATATTTTTCATTGTTTTGAATCTACCTTACTATATATATAAGAAATTATCTAGAAATAAAAATAAATTTAGTATTTCATCTCGGATTATAAAAATTTCAACAATTTCAGTTTCAATAGGAATACTGGTTACCCTAATTTCATTTTCTACTGGAAAGGGATTGCAAAGGGAAATAAAAGATAAAATGTTTTCAATTCAGTCTGATATTGTAATCTCATCTTATGAAAATATAGAAACGGGAATATCCTTAGCTCCAATAGAAAAATCAAGCTTGTTAAACTCAGTTCAGAATGAAAATTTAGCTTATTCTAATTTGTTTTATTCAGTAGACAAACCTTCTCTTTTATTATCGAATCAGGATTTTGAAAGTATAATATTTAGAGGACTTGATAAAAATTATGATACAAATAAGTTTAATAAGTTATTTGTTAAGCAAGGAAAAGTACTGAGCCAAATTAACAAGAATGAAATTTTGATTTCATCTTCATTAGCACAGAGAAATGACATTAATTTAAATCAGGAAATTAGTGTATTTTTTAACAAAGACTTTTCTCAAAACATACCCGATGTTAGAAATTTTGAGGTTATTGGATTTTTTGAGACAGAATTTCCAGAATTTGATAATAATATAATTCTTGGCAATATTGATGATATTAAAGAAATATATGGTTGGGGCGCTAATCAGATTGGGAATCTAAATCTTATAATAGAGAATAAAGATGATATAATCCCTTATCAGAAAACCTTAAACTCATCGAACTATTTCATTGATAATGACTTAAGAGCATCTTCAGTATTATCAGAAAATGAAAATATATTTAATTGGATATCAATTTTTGATTTTAATATTGTCATTATTGTTTCAGTTATGATAGTTGTCGCAATAGTCAACATTATTATTGCTCTTATGGTTTTAATATTTGAGAGAAATAAGATGATAGGAATACTTAAATCAATTGGCGCTAATAATAACTTAATCAGAAAAATTTTCTTATATAAAGGTGCTGAAATCGTTATAAAGGGACTAGTATATGGGAATATTATTTTCTTTACACTAGCTTTCATTCAAAAAAAATTTAATATTATTAAACTTAATTCGGAAGATTATTACGTAGATACTTTACCATTCTACATAGACTCTCTTTATATA
Source organism: uncultured Flavobacteriaceae bacterium (assembly GCA_964437815.1). GTDB lineage: Bacteria > Bacteroidota > Bacteroidia > Flavobacteriales > Flavobacteriaceae > Marisimplicoccus. Next base: position 9,139 of record CAYTIE010000010.1, on the reverse strand, counting down.
ATTGGTCTTAATTTTTTATTTATTTCAATAAGTATATTTGTACTGTGGTTTACATTTTCAATTATTTCAAAAATATCTCCATCAAAAATTATTAATTCAAAGTAATAATATGAAATATTATAATAATATTCTCGAGACTATAGGTAATACACCTTTAATTAAGCTAAATAAAATTACTAAAGATTTACCATGTAAGGTTTTTGTGAAAGTTGAAAGTTTTAATCCAGGAAATTCTGTTAAAGACAGAATGGCTGTTAAAATGATTGAAGATGCTGAAAAATCAGGATTAATTAAGCCAGGAGGAACAATTGTTGAAGGAACATCTGGAAATACTGGAATGGGCTTAGCTTTAGCTTCAATTGTTAAGGGATATAAACTTATATGCGTAGCAAGTGATAAAGCAACAAAAGAAAAAAGGGATATTTTAAGAGCAATGGGTGCTGAGGTAATTGTGTGTCCTAATGATGTGCCTGCTGATGATCCTAAATCATATTATAGTGTATCTAAGAAAATAGCTGAAGAAACTCCAAACTCGTGGTATGTTAATCAGTATGATAATCTGTCTAATTCTAAAGCTCACTATGAAAATACAGGTCCTGAAATATGGAATCAGACTGATGGTAAAATCACACATTTTGTTGTTGGGGTTGGAACTGGTGGAACTATCTCTGGAGTTGGAAAGTTTTTAAAAGAGAAAAATAAATCAGTTAAAATATGGGGAATTGATACTTACGGTTCAGTACTTAAGAAATATCATGAAACAGGTATTTTCGATGAAAATGAAATTTATCCCTATAAAACGGAAGGAATAGGAGAAGATATCTTGCCAAAAAATGTGGATTTCAAAATAATTGATCATTTCGAAAAAGTAACAGATAAAGATGCTGCAATTTTTACAAGAAAATTAGCAAGAGAAGAAGGGGTTTTTGGTGGATACTCCTGTGGTGCGGCAATATCTGGTGTTATACAACTAAAGAATCAATTATCAAAAGATGATATTGTTGTAATTCTACTTCACGATTCTGGAAGTAGATACATTGGGAAAGTTTATGATGATGAATGGATGAAGGAGAATGGCTTCTTATAGAATTAATCTCTAAAAGTCTTATTTGGGAAAACAACTTTACTTTCAAATCCATTCTTTCCAACTGTAGAAATACCAAATAAAAAATTATCAATCACAATACCCTCTAATTCATACTCTCCAATATTGCCAACGAATCTACTTTTATCCCAGGTTGGAGAAGTTGTTTCACGCCAATAAATTTTATATCCTAAAATAGAAGAGTCTTCAATTTTTTTCCATCTAAATTTTACATTAGGCTCAACAATTCCTCCAATAGATAAACTAGTAATCTCAGGTGGTGAAGAAGCAAGACTTGCAAGAGAAATCGCATTAACAGCAGTTAGTTTTTTTGCATATTCAAAATTTACTCCACTCAGGACATCTCCGTACTCAATACCATTTTCAATTCTTATATCATTATGTTGTCTATTATAATTTTCATGAGCCTCCATGATTCTTACTGCAGCAAAACCTTCATCATTAAACGGTTTGTGATGACCTCCTCTGCCAAACCTATCTAGTCTATATATCAAAATTGGATTAAGCTCTGGCATAAACTGTTTTACAGTTTTATTAATATATCTGGCAAGTTGCCTAGATATTCCATCAATTTCACCACCTTGAGATCTCCTCGCTCTTCTTTCTCTTTCAGTATCTTTAACTGATACTGGTTCAGAAAAAATTCTAAAACTCCTATTATCAATTACTCCATCAACACCCTCTACATTCCCGATCATATCGTTGTTTAAAACTCCTATTATATCCCAGTTATTATCTCTAGCATATTTTGCTAAACTTATCCCCCCAAGGAGTCCCTGCTCTTCTCCACTTAATCCTACATATATTATACTATTTTCAAATTTATATTTAGATAAAATCCTTGCAGCTTCAATAGTGCCAGCCATTCCACTTGCATTATCATTTGCTCCAGGTGAGTCATCTATATAGTTATTTGGGTCAGATATTCTAGAATCAATATCTCCACTCATTATTACATATCTATTTGGATATTTTATTCCCCTCTGAATAGCTACTACGTTATAAATCCATATTGGCTTCACTACCCTTTCACTATCTTTTTTAGTTACAAAACTTTTATCGTAGGAAACTTCTAAACAATTATTACAGGACTTTGAGATATTTTTAAATTCAGACTTTATCCATCTTCTTGCAGCTCCGATACCCCTTGTTTCAGATAATGTGTCACTTAAAGAGTGTCTAGTACCAAAAGAAACCAGCTTATTAATATCACTTTCTATTCTTTCTGAAGAAACATTTTTAATAATTTGATATAAGTCTATTTTTTGAGCCTTTAAATCTGAGAAAATAAAGAGGAATAAGAATGAAAAGTATAAAGGAAGCCTCAATTTAAAAACAGTATTTATTTTCTGAAATAATTTTATCTGCTATTGATTTTTTAATAGCAAATATATTAGGGTTTTCATTATATGAAAGAAGCTTTTCAACCTTAGTTAACAAGTCTGCTTGTATTTTTGTGTCACAAGCACTAATAACAATATCCTTAGACTTTTTTAAAATAATTTGACTTGCTTCATATATATATAATTTTGCCATATCTATTTGATAGAGCTGATCATTAACACTTGATCTATCTATATTTTTTAAAGTTCTTTTTAAAGTAGATTCAGAGAAGTATGTCTCAATCATTATATCTGAAAGAGCTAGAAGAACTTGTTGATTCTTTTCAATTTCTTCACCATATTTCTCAAAAGCTTGACCTAGAATAATTAAAAAGACTTTTTTGAAATTGGTTACAATACTTATCTCATGTCTTAATTCATCAATAGTATCTGATTTATCTTCCCCATTATCTTTCATTGAATTTTGAAGGGCTGACATAAGATCTAATTCTCCTTTTTTAGCTTTTTTTAGAAGCATACCAACCATTAACATACGATTAATTTCATTGGTACCTTCATATATCCTCCCTATTCTAGCATCTCTCCATGCAGATTCCATTGGGGTTTCTGCAGAGAATCCCATTCCACCAAATATTTGAATTCCTTCATCTGCACAATTTTGCATATCTTCAGATACTCCAACTTTTAAAATAGAACACTCAATTGCAAAGTTTTCAACTCCTTTTAATTCAGATTCTTGTTTGGATAATCCATTTGAAACATACTCATTAATTTTTGATTGAACGTCACTAGCTGCTCTATAACAACTTGATTCTCCAGCATAACATGATGTAGTCATCATAGCTATTTTTTCCTTTATTGAATCAAAATTAGATATTGGTTGTTTGAATTGAACTCTGTTATTAGCATAATCAACTGCTCCGCTAATTACTCTTCTTTGACCATCCAGATTTCCTGCACCTAGTTTAATCCTTCCAACATTAAGAGCATTCATTGCTATTTTAAATCCTCCATTTCTTTCCCCCAGAAGATTTTCTACTGGAACTTTTGTTTTTTCAAAAAATACCTGTCTAGTTGAAGAAGAGTGAATACCAAGTTTTTTTTCTTCTTCGCTAAGTTTTATACCATTATTTGGGTCATTTGGAACTATAAAGCCTGTAAGATTTTTATCATCTTCAATTCTTGCAAAGACTATAAATAGATTTGCGAAACCAGCATTTGAAATCCAAATTTTATGTCCAGAAATTAAATAATGAGTTCCATCTTCCGATAATTCGGCTTTTGTTTTTCCTGAATTTGCATCTGAACCTGCAGTTGGCTCAGTTAAACAATAAGATCCAAACCATTCTCCAGAGGTAAGCTTTGGAAGGTACTTTTTCTTTTGTTCTTCATTTCCGTATAAGTATATAGGTAGAATAGCAATTCCTGTATGAGCACCATAAGCAGTAGCTAGAGACCCACTTGAACCTGATATATAATCACAGACAAGCATTGTAGATACAAAATCCATCCCTAAACCACCATAATCTTGATCAACATTAACACCTAGCAAACCAAGATCTCCAATTTTTTTCATCATTTCAACAGTAAGGTCATAATCCTTTTCTTCAAATCTCATTTTTTTTGGCCAGATTTCTCTATCAATAAAGTCGATAACTGTATCTCTTATCATTTTTTGTTCTTCGGAGAAATCTTCCGTAGTGAAAATTTCATTTGAAGGAATATCTTTTAGGATAAATTCCCCACCATCTAATTTTATCTTGTTTTCTGTTGACAT
>CAYTIE010000010.1:0-4814 GCA_964437815.1 uncultured Flavobacteriaceae bacterium | reverse complement strand
GCTGGAATAATATATTTAGACTCATCATAAGGAAAAATAAATTTCCCTTCGCCATGTGCAGCCCAAATACCAAGATTACTACCTTCCATTCCTTTCATCATAATTGATGAAGATTCTTGAATTTTAACTGATGTGAAAACACATTCAAACTTACCTGAGTCATTATATTCCATTTTAGGTTTTATATTATGATCATTATTTATTAGGCCTAACTCAATAAAAAGTTGACAGCCATTACAAACTCCAAGTGACATAGAGTCATTTCTATTAAAAAAATTATTTAACGTTTGTTTAGCTTTTTTGTTATATATAAATGATCCTGCCCAACCTTTTGCTGAGCCTAGTACATCAGAGTTAGAAAATCCTCCTACTGCAACTAGCAGTTTAATGTCTTCAAGATTCTCTCTTCCGGAAATAATATCTGTCATATGAACATCTTTTACATTAAAACCTGAGAGACTCATCATATAAGCCATTTCTCTTTCCGAATTACTTCCTTTTTCTCTTATAATTGCTGCATTAATCTTTTTGCTATTCTTTAAAATTTTTCCTGTGAATCTTTTTGGAAACGTAAATTCTAAAGGTTGATTTTTATAATTTTTAAATCTTTTACTAGCTAATTTGTTATTAGTTTGGATTTTATCAAAATGATATGATGTTGAGAACCATGTGTCTCTATATTCTGAAATATTCAATGAGTATGAATCATTATAGTTTTTAATATTTAAGTAATGACTGTTAATTACTTTACCAATTTCATGATAAACAATTTCTTCTTTATGAAATAATTCATTCAACTTTGACTTAGACTGAATAATGATTCCAGAGTTTTCAGAGAAAAGAATTTTCACTATATCTTGTTCACTTAAACTAGAAAGGTTAATATCCATGCCTAAATTATTATCAGTAAAACACATCTCTAATAAACTAGTAATTAGTCCCCCTGAGGATATGTCATGACCAGAAAGAATTTTATCGTCCTTAATTAAATTTTGAATTAAATTAAATATTCTCTTAAAATAATTTGTGTCATTAATTGTTGGAGCATCATTTCCAATTTTATTATTGATTTGACCAAATGAAGAACCTCCCAGCTTGTAATCATCATTTGAAAGGTTAATATAATATATAAAACCTTCACTACCTTTTAGATTAGGAGTTACTACTTTTCTAATATCTGAACAATGAGCGGAAGCAGATATAATAACTGTTCCAGGTGATTTAACTTCATTATTTTGATTATATTTTTGAACCATTGATAGAGAATCTTTTCCTGTTGGTATATTTATGCCTAATTCAATTGCAAAATCTGAGCAAGACTTTACAGCATCATATAGTCTTGAATCTTCACCATTCTTTCCTGATGGCCACATCCAATTTGCAGATAGTGACACTGATTTAAGTCCATCCTCTAAAGGAGCCCATATAATATTTGTTAATGCCTCTGCGATAGAATTTATACTTCCTTTTTTAGGGTCAATAAGACCAGAAATTGGAGAATGCCCTATGGAAGTAGCTATACCGTGAAAATTATCATAATCTAGAGCTACTACTGCACAATTACTAAGAGGTAATTGAATTTTGCCAACAGTTTGTTGTTGTGCAATTCTTCCTGTAACACACCTGTCTACTTTATTTGTAAGCCAATCTTTGCAGGCTACAGACTCAATTTTTAGGACAGATTTAATATAATTTTCCAAATCATTATTATTATATTTTATTTTTTGAAAATTATTTGAAATAGTATTATCAGAAATTATCTTTTTTGGCGTATCGCCAAATAATGATTTTAGATCTAAATCTATTGATTCTATATTTTTTTCTCTATCTAAAACTTTAAACTTTTTATCATCAGTTACTTTTCCCACTATATATATTGGCGATCTTTCTCTATTTGCAATTTTTTCAACTACTCCATAATCACTTTCTTTTATTATAATACCAATTCTTTCTTGAGATTCATTTCCAATAATTTCCTTATATGATAATGAAGGATCTCCTAATGGCAATGCATCAATATATATTTCTCCTCCAGTTGATTCAACTAATTCTGAAAAACAATTTAAATGTCCACCAGCTCCATGATCATGAATTGATATTATTGGATTTTCTTTACTTTCAAAAAGGGCACGAATAGTATTTGTTACTCTTTTCTGCATTTCAGGATTTGATCTTTGAACAGCATTTAACTCTATAGAGTTATCATAGTTACCTGTATCTGTTGAAGAAACTGAAGCTCCTCCCATACCTATTCTATAGTTATCTCCACCTAACATTACTATTAGATCACCTTCTTGAGGAATTTTTTTTTGTGATTGTTTAGCTTCTCCAAAACCTACACCTCCTGCTAGCATAATAACTTTGTCATACCCTAAGTGCTGATCTTCTTCAGAGTGTTCAAATGTAAATAGAGACCCAGAAATTAAGGGCTGTCCAAAACAGTTTCCAAAATCTGAAGCTCCATTTGATGCTTTAATTAATATCTCAGATGGTTTTTGATATTTCCATTTTCTTCCTTTGAATTTATCTTCCCATAAGTTTTCTTTATTCAGTCTTGAATATGGAGTCATGTAGACTGCAGTCCCTATTAGTGGGATGGATCCTATTCCTCCAGCTAATCTATCTCTAATTTCACCTCCTGATCCAGTTGCTGCCCCATTATATGGCTCAACAGTAGTAGGGAAATTATGAGTTTCAGCTTTTATTGAGATTACACTATCGATATTTTTCGTTGTATAGTAACTTGATGTGTCTGCTTTTTCTGGATAAAATAGTGAGATCTTAGGTCCCTCAATAAATGCAACATTATCAGAATATGCGGAAACAATTGAATTCTTATTTTTTTTGGATGTTAATTTAATTAAGTCAAAAAGACTTTTTTCTTTTTCTTTATTATCAATTATAAATCTTCCATTAAATATTTTATGTCTACAATGTTCAGAATTTACTTGAGAAAATCCATAAACTTCAGAATCTGTTAGCTGTCTATTGAGTTTTCTTGATAAGTCATTTAAGTAATCAACTTCGTTTTGATCAAGTGCAAGTCCTTCATTTTTGTTGTATTCATTAATATCATGAATTAAAATTTGTTTATCAGGTGTTTTATAATTTTTAAATATATCTTGATCTAAGTTCTTATATTTTTCTTGAATCATAATATCAAAAGCATGATTCTCTTTAACAGATATGAACTCTTCAATTCTAATTACAGATTCAATTCCCATGTTATTCATGATTTCCACTGCATTAGTACTCCAAGGGCTAATCATAGTTGATTTTGGTCCTATAAAATTGTTTTTGATAGTTTGTTCTTTTAAGAATGGTGCATTAAGAACCCAATTTAATTTTTCAATACTGAAATTATCAAGTTGATCATAAGTTTCTAATGCAAAAACTTTTGATTCAGGGTCTCCAAAAAATGATATCATTATGGAAGTTTAAAGTTCAAATTTAATTCTTTTTTAGTTTTGAAGTTCATACATGTTTCTATAAATAGCAGATTTTTCAATTAATTCATCATGACTACCTTCATCTATAATTTTTCCTTTATCCAAAACCAAAATTTTATTGCATTTTTTTATTGTAGAAAATTTATGAGCAATAACTAGAGAAGTCTTGTTTAGCATAAGTTTATTTATTGCATCTTGCACCTTTTTCTCTGATTCACTATCTAAAGATGAAGTAGCTTCATCTAGAATAAGAATCGATGGGCTTTTAAGCATTGCTCTAGCAATTGTTAACCTTTGTTTTTGTCCACCAGACAATTTATTTCCTTGATCACCTATTAATGTTTCGTATTTATCTTCTTGATTAAGAATAAATTCATGTGCATTGGCATTTTTTGAGGATTCTAAAAGTTCTTCATTAGAAGAGCTCTCATTTCCAATTAGGAGGTTATTTTTTATTGTGTCATTAAATAAAATAGATTCTTGAGTTACAATTGAAATAAGTTTGTATAATGAGCTTTTACTTATATTATTTATATTTTCATCATCTATTGAAATAATCCCAGAATCAACTTGATAAAAACCATTAAGTAAGTTTGCAATTGTTGTTTTTCCACCTCCTGAAGTACCCACAATAGCAATACTTTCACCTTTTTTTAATTTAAAGCTGACAGAATCCAGTATAACATTTGAATCGTATGAAAAAGTTACATTTTTAAATTTTATTTCTCTTTTAAATTCATCAATTTTCTTTAATTGTCTCTTTTTATCAGTTTCTTTTAAATTGACTATCTCAAATACTCTTTCAGCTGCAGCATTCCCTTTTTTTATTGAGTAAAAGGATTTACTGAGGTTTTTTGCAGGGGTTAGAATATTATATGCTAGTCCCATGAAAACAATAAATGTTGTCCCTGATAAACTCTCATTGATCAATACCATTTTACCTCCGTACCATAATAAAATACCTATAACTAAAATCCCCATGAATTCACTAAATGGGGCAGCAAGATTTTTTCTATTTATAACTTTATTTGAGAATTTGAAAAGTAAATAATTAATTGAATTAAACTTTTTTGTGAAAAAGGATTCTGCTAAAAATGACTTTATAATTTTCTGACCATTAATAGTTTCATCTAATATCGACAAGAAATTACTTTGCCCTTTCTGAACAACTGTTGAATCTTTTTTTAATTTTTTTCCAATAATTGATATGAAAAATCCTGATATAGGAATAAAGAGAACTATAAATAATGTTAATTCAGGACTGATGGTAAACATTACTATAATTGTAAAGAGAATAGTTAGAGGTTCTCTAACAATTACCTCAAGCATTGATAAATAGGAAACTTGAATCTCTAAAATATCTGC
>CAYTIE010000009.1:22338-42535 GCA_964437815.1 uncultured Flavobacteriaceae bacterium | reverse complement strand
CAAATATGAATGAAATTATTGAATATTTTTCAAAATTAGATCCAATTCAAGGAGCTTTATATGCTACCTTATTTACATGGGGAGTAACTGCTCTTGGAGCCTCATCTGCATTAATATTCAAATCTATGAGTAGAATGTCATTAGATGGTATGCTTGGGTTCACGGGAGGTGTTATGGTTGCAGCGAGTTTTTGGAGTTTATTATCTCCGGCTATTGAAATGAGTGAAGGAGAAGGTTTTGTTAAAGTAATGCCAGCTGCAATCGGATTTGGTCTAGGAGCATTATTTATTTTTGGACTTGATAAAATCCTTCCGCATTTGCATATAAATTTTAAAGAAAGTGAAGGGATAAAGACTCCTTGGAGAAGAACAACACTATTAGTTTTAGCAATTACACTTCATAATATTCCAGAAGGACTTGCTATAGGAGTTCTTTTTGGCGGAGTAGCATCTGGTATCCCAGAAGCATCGATTGCTGGTGCAGTAGTTCTTGCATTTGGTATTGGTTTACAAAATTTTCCTGAAGGAATTGCAGTGGCGATGCCATTAAGAAGGTCAGGGATATCTAGATTCAAAAGCTTTTGGTATGGACAATTATCGGCAATTGTTGAGCCGATAGCAGGAGTAATAGGTGCTCTTGCAGTTACGTTCTTTACACCTATTCTGCCTTACGCACTTGCCTTTGCAGCTGGTGCTATGATATTTGTGGTTGTAGAAGAAGTTATACCCGAGACCCAGTTAGACAAGTATACTGATATTGCTACTTTAGGATTTATTGGAGGATTTATTATAATGATGTCCCTAGATGTAGCTCTTGGATAGGACTATTGTTTATTAAAAGGATCCCACCCTTCACTACTTATATTAATCTTTTGCCCGATACCCGTAATCATACAATTATCACTTTTTTTCTTAGTGCAACTTCCTAAAATTGTAAATAATGAATTGTCAATTATTTTTTTTGAATTTTTCTCTGAAATAGTAAATAGTAATTCATAATCTTCACCTCCATTTAAGGCAGCAACTATAGGATTTATATTAAACTCATTACAAACATTTTTTGTTTCATCGGAAATAGGTATTTTATCCTCATATATATGAATTGAAATATTAGAGGAACTAGATAAGTGGTTGATTTCTGTAGATAATCCATCACTAATATCAATCATAGATGTAGGGACAATATTTAGCTCAGATAATACCTTAACTACATCTTTTCTTGCTTCTGGTTTTAGTTGTCTTTGAATACAATACGTGTATTTTGATAAATCAGGTTGCGAATTAGGGTTAACTTCAAAGACTGACTTCTCTCTTTCTAAAACTTGGAGACCCATGTATGATCCTCCAAGGTCACCACTAACAACAAGAATATCTCCATCTTTTGCACCAGATCTTTTTACAATTTTCTTTTTATCAATACTTCCTATACATGTAACGGATATAATAAGTCCTTTATTACTAGATGTTGTATCTCCTCCAACTAAATCTAGGTTATAATCAGAGCATGCTGCATTGATTCCATCATAAATTGCTTGCATTGCATCAAGCTTAAATCTATTTGAAGCTGCAATAGAAACTAATATTTGAGATGGAACTGCGTTCATAGAAAGTATATCAGACACATTAACTATGATAGACTTATAACCTAAGTGCTTAAGAGGCATATATGATAAATCAAAATGTACACCTTCAACAAGGATGTCTTTAGAAACAACAATTTCTTTTTGATTAAAACTTAATATGGCTGCATCATCTCCTATTCCAAGAGAACTAGATTTATTAGATATTTTAAAAGACTTAGTTATTTTTTTTATTAAATCAGTTTCACCAATATCAGAAAGATCTTCTCCTTTTCCCATATTCAAAAATACTCTAAAAACTCTTGATATGTTGTATATTTGCATGTAGAATTAAGTGCTAATATAATGGCTTATACAGAAGAAGAATTAAAGAAAAGTCTTGAAACTCAAGAGTACGAGTATGGGTTTTATACAGAGATTGACTCTGAAACATTTCCTAGTGGCCTTAATGAAGAGATAATTAGAAAAATTTCTCAAAAGAAGAATGAACCTAAATGGATGACAGAATGGCGACTTGAATCATATAATTCATGGAAAGAAATGGAAGAACCAGATTGGTCTAGCTTGAAATATGCCAAACCAGATTTTCAAAAAATTTCTTATTATTCTGCACCAAAGAAAAAACAAAATTTAAAATCATTAGATGATGTTGATCCAGAGCTTATAAAAACATTTAATAAACTTGGCATCTCTATAGATGAGCAAAAAAGATTAAGTGGAGTTGCAATGGATGTAGTAGTTGATTCTGTCTCGGTCGCGACATCATTTAAAGATACTTTATCAGAAAAGGGAATTATTTTTTGTTCAATTTCTGATGCAATAAAAAACCATCCTGAATTGGTAAGGAAATATATAGGAACGGTTGTTCCGCAAAAAGACAATTATTATGCAGCGTTGAACTCAGCTGTATTTTCAGATGGATCATTCTGTTATATACCAAAAGGAGTTAAGTGTCCAATGGAACTATCAACATACTTTAGGATTAATCAAGCTGGAACAGGACAGTTTGAAAGAACTCTGTTAATTGCTGACAAAGATAGTTATGTTAGTTATTTAGAGGGTTGTACAGCTCCATCTCGTGATGAAAATCAACTTCATGCAGCTGTTGTTGAGCTAATTGCTCTTGATGATGCAGAAATAAAATATTCAACTGTGCAAAACTGGTACCCTGGAGATAAAAAAGGAAGAGGAGGTGTGTATAATTTTGTAACTAAAAGAGGAATTTGTCACGATAGAGCAAAAATATCATGGACACAAGTTGAGACAGGATCTGCAGTTACTTGGAAGTATCCTTCTTGTGTATTAAAGGGAAATGATTCTATAGGTGAATTCTATTCTATTGCTGTTACAAATAATTTTCAGCAAGCAGATACTGGAACAAAAATGATTCATCTTGGAAAAAATACTAAGAGTACAATTATTTCAAAAGGTATTTGTGCTGGGAAATCACAAGGAAGTTATAGAGGACTTGTAAAAATCTCACCACGTGCTGATAATGCTAGAAATTTTTCACAATGTGATTCTCTTTTAATGGGGAATAATTGTGGAGCTCATACATATCCATATATTGAAGCTCAAAATAAATCAGCTCAAATTGAACATGAGGCAACAACAAGTAAAATAGGTGAAGATCAAATATTTTATTGTAACCAAAGAGGAATTGATACTGAGAAAGCAATTGCTCTAATAGTTAATGGTTTTAGTGCAGAAATCCTGAATAAGTTGCCAATGGAATTTGCGGTTGAAGCAAAAAAACTTTTAGAAATTTCATTAGAAGGGTCAGTAGGATAAAAAAATAATAATATGTTAGAAATAAATAATTTACATTGTAAAATTGAAGGCAGGTCAATCTTAAACGGAGTTAATTTAAAAGTTAAAAAGGGGGAAATTCATGCAATCATGGGGCCCAATGGTTCTGGTAAGAGTACATTAGCTAATGTAATATCAGGACATGAGGATTATGAAGTAACTAAAGGAAATCTTTATTTTAAATCTAATGAAATTAATGACTTAAGTGCTTCTGAAAGGGCTCATGAAGGAATCTTCATGTCTTTCCAATATCCTGTTGAGATACCGGGATTAACAGTTACCAATTTTATTAAGACTGCAATAAATGAATCTCGAAAAGCAAAAGGCCTTGATGAAATGAGTTCAAGAGAAATGTTAAAAAAAATTAGAGAAAAATCTTCACTTCTTAATATTGACTCAAATTTTTTATCAAGATCACTTAATGAAGGTTTTTCGGGAGGGGAGAAAAAAAGAAATGAAATTTTTCAAATGGCGATGTTGGAACCAGAGTTAGCTGTCTTAGATGAGACAGATTCTGGTTTAGATATTGATGCTTTAAAAATTGTTGCTAATGGTGTAATGAAATACAGTAATGATGATAATGCGGTGGTTCTTATAACTCATTATCAGAGGCTCCTTGATTATATAGTCCCTGACTTTGTTCATGTTATTTTAGATGGAAAAGTAATTAAGTCAGGAGATAAATCCTTAGCTAAGAAAATAGAAGACAAAGGATATGACTGGTTAAAAAAGGAGAAAAAATAAAAAAATGGACTTTAAAGAAAAATTGTTAGATTCTCATTTAGCTTTTGAACAGGATGTTGATTTATTACATCCAATTCATAAATATAGAAAGGAAGCTTTACGAAGGTTTGAGGCAAATGGATTTCCTGGTAAAAAGGACGAATTATGGAAGTATACATCTCTTGCTTCAATCACTCAAAAAGATTATCATTTAAGCCCTACTTCAGAAAGTAATATTGAATTGAAGGATATTAAAAAGTATTATTTAAATGATATTGATTCATTTAAACTTGTATTTATTGATGGAGTATATAGTCCTTTTCTTTCAAAAACAACTCATGATGGAATGGATATTTGTGTTTTATCTGCAGCTATCTCTAAATCAAAATATAAAAAAACTATCAAAAAGTATTTTAATAAGATTGTACCAGATGAAGATAGTTTGTCTTCGCTTAATACATCTTATACTAAAGAAGGGGCATACATATTAATACCCAAAAATGTCGAACCTGAAGACCCAATACAAATTTTGCATTTCTCAACAGGTAATCAAAAGTCAATATGGCTTCAGCCTAGAAATTTAATTATAGCAGATAGTAATTCAAATGTTCAAATTATCGAAAGACATCAATCTTTGGCTGATCATAAAGTTGTTACAAATAGTGTAACAGAAATTTATGCAGAGAGTAATTCGTTTATTGATTACTATAAAATTCAAAATGATCTTCTAAGTTCTTCTTTAATTGATAATACATTTATCAATCAGGAGAAAGATAGCAATGTTAGTGTTCACACTTTTTCTTTTGGAGGAAATCTTACAAGAAATAATTTAAGATTTTATCATAAAGGTTCTAATATCTCTTCAACTCTTAAAGGTTTAACAATGTTAGAGTCTAAACAACATGTTGACCATAATACTCTTGTAAACCATGCAAAACCAAATTGTGATAGTCATCAAGATTATAAAGGTATTTTTTCTGATAGTTCAGTTGGAGTTTTTAATGGAAGAATAATTGTTGAGAAAGAAGCTCAAAAAACCAATGCTTTTCAGCAAAACAATAATATTTTAATAACTGATAAATCAAAAGTTAACACAAAACCTCAATTAGAAATTTTTGCAGATGATGTTAAGTGTTCTCATGGGTGTACAGTTGGACAATTAGATAAACAGGCCCTGTTTTATCTTAAAACAAGAGGAATTCCAGAAAGAGAAGCAAGAGCATTACTAACATATGGATTTGCTAATAATGTTCTTGAAAGTGTAAGAATTCCAAATCTAAATAGAAAAATAAAGAAATTAATTGCTTCTAAACTTGGGGTTAATTTAGGATTTGATTTATAAATGAAAGACGTTTACAAAATTAGGGAGGATTTTCCAATATTAAATAACAAGATAAATGGAACTGATTTAGTTTATTTTGATAATGCTGCAACTTCTCAGACTCCAAAACAAGTCATACGAAAAATTGTAGATTATTATGAAAAATATAATTCAAATATTCATAGAGGACTGCATTCTCTAAGTGCAGATGCTACAAATCAATACGAATTGTCAAGGAAAAAAATTCAAAATCATTTTGGAATCAAAAATGATTTTGAGGTTATTTTTACCTCTGGAACAACACATGGTATAAATATCGTTTCTTCTGGATTAGAATCCCAAATCAGTAGTTCTGATGAATTAATTTTATCAGAAATGGAACATCATTCTAATATTGTCCCATGGCAAATCCTTTGTGAAAAAACAGATGCAAAATTAAATGTTATCCCAATGAAAGATGATGGTTCACTTGATATTGAAGCTTTCAAAAAAATGTTGAATAAAAATGTAAAGTTTGTTTTTGTAAGTCATGTTTCAAATTCTCTTGGAACAATAAATCCAATTGAAGAGATAATTGATCTATCGCACAAAAATAATACTAAAGTCTTTGTTGATGGAGCTCAGGGTGCGGCACACTTTAAAATTAATTTATCAGAAATAGATGCAGACTATTATGTTGCCTCAGCACATAAGCTTTGTGGCCCTACAGGTGTTGGATTTCTTTATGGGAAATCTGAGTTACTAGAAGAGTTACCCCCTTATCAAGGTGGTGGAGAAATGATTTCAAGCGTAACATTTAATAAAACAGAATATGCTGATTTACCTCATAAATTTGAGGCGGGGACACCAAATATTTCAGGAGTAATTGGTTTTGGTGCAGCTATTGACTATATGAATGAAATAGGATTTGATAATATTGAATCTTATGAGCAAGAACTTTTAAAATATGCTACAGATAAGTTAAACAAAATCCCAGGAATAAAAATTTATGGAAATTCAGCAAACAAAATTTCAGTAATATCATTTAATTTATCTAATCATCATCCATCTGATTTAGGCTCTATTCTTGATCAGTTTGGAATTGCTGTTAGGACAGGTCAACATTGTACTCAACCAGTTATGGATTATTATAAAATTCCTGGAACTGTTCGAGTATCTCTTTCGTTTTATAATACAAAAAGCGAAATAGATGTATTGATTGATGCTTTAATTAAGGCATCAAACATGTTGGGATAATTCATTATTTTTGTATGTGGGAAACATTGAATCTATACAACAAGAAATTGTCAATGAATTTAATTTTTTTGATGATTGGTCTGAAAAATATCAATATTTAATTGATCTAGGTAAAAACTTACCGGATTTCAATGAAATAAACAGAGTTGATGATAATTTAGTAAAAGGATGTCAAAGTAATGTTTGGCTTCATGCTGAAATTATTGATGATAAGATGATTTATACTGCAGATAGTGATGCAATTATCTCTAAAGGGATTATATCAATACTAATATCTGTTTTTTCTGATCAAAAACCAGAAGATATAATTAATGCTAAAATGGATTTTATTGATAAGATAGGATTAAGTAATCATTTATCACAAACAAGAGCAAATGGCTTATTAGCTATGGTAAAACAAATAAAAATATATGCAGTGGCATATAATTCTAAAAAGTAAGTTATGAATGAAAAAAAAAATGATTCAAATCTTCTGGGAGAAAAAATAGTCAATGAATTAAAACAGGTTTTTGATCCCGAGATTCCAGTTGATGTTTATGAATTAGGGCTTATATATGATGTTTTTATTAATGAAGACAATGAAGTTAAAATTTTAATGACATTAACATCCCCAAATTGTCCAGTTGCGGAAAGTCTTCCAAAAGAAGTTGAAGACAAGGTAAAATCAATTGATGAAGTAAAAGATGCTGAGGTTGAAATAACATTTGATCCTCCTTGGACAAAAGATCTAATGAGTGATGAAGCTAAGCTGGAGCTTGGCTTTATGTAAGAACATTGAAATTATCTTAATGAGAGTTCTATTATTAATTTCTGTATTTATACTTTCACAAACGTTGTATTCTCAAGAATCAGAGAAAATAGATTCGTTATGGACAAAACGCGGTAAGGCTGGACTGTTATTAAATCAAACAGGTTTTAGTGATTGGGTTGGCGGAGGAACTAATAATTTTTCAGGAACTTTAAAATTTAACTATGAATGGAGATATAGGTATTTAGGGTGGGACTGGTTAACAAATATTGAATCAGCATATGGTTTAACAAAATTTAAAAATGCATCTTTTGCAAGAAAAATTGATGATAGGATTTTAATCCAGTCTATAGTTGGTAAAAAGTTTTCAAATAATTTATCTTTTTCTGCTTTTTTTAATTTTAACTCTCAGCTAGGTAATGGTTACAAGTATTCTAAGGATAGTGAAAATAATGAAACTAGAGAATTAAAAACTAGAATATTTTCTCCATCTTATTTTCAGTTAGGGTCAGGTTTACTTTGGAAAAAAGATAAGACACTGTGGGTTAACTATTCTCCTATAGCAGCAAGACTTATTCTTGTCAGTAAAATTTTTACTGACAATCTAAATGATATGGAGTCTTATTACGGGGTTTTAAAAGATAAGGGTTCTAGACATGAATTAGGTGCTAATTTGACTTTTCATTCTGAAGGAAAAATCCTAGACAATGTAAATTATAAACAAGATTTGAAATTATTTTCAAATTATCTTGATAAACCTGAAAATATAGATTTAGATTATTTGTTAGAAATTGATCTTGATGTTAACCCTTTTTTGTCTACGCAGTTAATAATGCAGTTTATATATGATGATAATTCAATTGCAAGACTTCAAATTCGAGAAATCATTGGGATAGGAGTTCAACTTAACTTAAATTAAAGATTGCAAAAAACTGAAAAAATATTGATTATATCATATTACTGGCCTCCAGCAGGAGGATCTGGTGTTCAAAGATGGATGTACTTCTCTAAATATCTCTCACAGTTTAATTTCAAGCCAATCATCATATCAGTAAATCCATCTTATGCATCCTATCCATCTATTGATAAAAGCTTAGAGAATCAAGTTCCTAATATAGAGATACACAAAACTTTCTCTTTAGAAGCACTAAAGTTTTATCGCTTTTTTTATTCTGATAGGCGAATTCCACAATCTGTAATACCTAAAAAGACATTTTTTGATAAAATTTTAGCATTTGTAAGATTAAATTTATTTATTCCTGATGCAAGAATTGGATGGAATCCTTTTGCTATAAGAAAAGCATTAAAAATAATAAGAGATCAGAATATAAAATATGTAATTACTACTGGCCCCCCTCATTCAACTCACTTAATTGGACTTAAAGTAAAAAAAATAACAGGGGTTAAATGGTTGGCCGATTTTCGTGATCCTTGGCAAGAAATATTTTACTTAAAAGACTATTTTAGATTTAATTTTATAAAGAAATTTGATTTAAGATTAGAAAAAAAGGTTCTTAAATCTTCTGATGGAATAATAACAACAGTTGGGGATCAATATCATACCATTCTTAAGAATAAAATTCATGTAAAACAAAAATTCTTTTCAATCTACAATGGATATGATAAACAAGAGTTTGATAAAGTCGAGTCAATTAGACCAGATTATTTTAATATAGTTTTTACAGGCGTGCTTTCAAGAAATAATAATTATAATATATTTTTAAAAGCAATTCAAAGACTAGATTCACTTAATAAGCATCTAAAAATTAAATTTAATCTAGCAGGGAATATTGATAATCAAATCATTGATTTGTTTTCAAAATTTATTGATACACAATCAGCAGGATATTTACCACATAATCAAGCTATTAAATTGATGAAATCTTCTAATCTATTAGTTAATTTTAATTATAAGGGAACAGATAGACCAGATATGGTATCAGGTAAGCTTATTGAATATCTTGCTACTGGTTCTCCCATTATTAATTTTTCACATGCTAATTCAGAATCAGAATCTCTTATATCGATTTCAGAAGATTCAGTTACTTTCTCAGAAAATGATTTAGACAAAATAGTCAATTATATATTTAAAAGTTATAATACTTGGCTTAAAGGTGAGTTTAAAGAAAAAATTCCAGATAAGATATCTGAATTTTCAAGGTTAAACCTCACTAAACGATTAGTAAATATTATTAGAGAAATCTAATTCTACCTATACAACTTTTTTTCAATTATATAATTATATACTTCTTTAGGCAAATAACTTTTAATATCATTTCCATCCTTCATTCTTATCCTTATTTCATCACTTGAGATTTCAATTTTAGGTGCATCAAGGATACTAATCTTATTATTTTTAATTAATTCTTGATTTGCATTAGTAATTGTATTTCTTGGATAGACAAAAACATTAACAAGATTAAGAATCTTATTATAATCTTTCCATTGATCAAAATTAGCAAGGTTATCTTCCCCAATTAGCAACGTGAATTGAAGGTTAGGAAAATCCTCTAATAATCTATTTATAGTATCAATTGTATAATTTGGTTTATTAAGTCGAAATTCGATATCACAAACTTTAATATCTTTTAAGTGATTAAAAGTTTTATTTGCCATTTCAAGCCTATGTTCATCTTCTATCAAATTATCAATTTTTTTAGAAGGATTCTGGGGAGTTAATAGTACCCATACTTCATCCAATTCTGTATTATTTATAAAATAATTAGCAAGAATTATATGGCCGTTATGGATAGGGTTAAAAGTTCCTGGGTATAAACCAACTTTTTTCATTTATTGATTTAAAAATTTATCCACATATTCAAAAGCAATTCTTTTTGATTCTTCAAGTTTATCATTCAATATTATCTCATCAAACTTAGAAGAGTACTCTATTTCTTTTATTGCTTTTTGAACTCTATAATTTATTTCGTCAGGTGAATCATCCCCTCTATTATTAAGTCTTTCTTCTAAAGCCTTTATACTAGGAGGTTGAACGAAAATAGCAAGCGTTCTTTCGGGAAATAGTTTTTTTATATTAATGCCTCCTATTACATCAATATCAAAAACTACATGTTTCCCATTTTCCGAATTTTTTTCCACTTCATCTATAAGAGTTCCATAAAATGTTCCATCATAAACTTCTTCATACTCAAGAAATTTTCCATTCTTGATTTTACTAATAAAATCTTCCTTAGAAAGGAAAAAATAATCTTTACCATCTATTTCATTTTCTCTTGGTTTTCTTGAGGTGGCAGAAATAGAAAAAGCAAGATCTTTTCTTTGTTTTAATAAATAATGAACAAGAGTTGTTTTACCGCTTCCAGATGGAGCTGAAAATACAATTAATTTTCCTTTAATCATTTTAGAACTTTCAATTAGCAATAATTTAAAATTCCCGAATTTTAATGTTTCTAAATTTTACATCGTGCCCATGGTCTTGTAGGCCTATCTTACCAGTTTTAAATTTTCCAAACATTGGAGTATAAACTGTATCTGGATGATTTGTTTTTAAATAATAATCATCAGAGCTGAATTTAGAACCACTAACTAGATTATCCCATTCAGAACCAGAAAGAGGAAAGGAGTATAAATCTTCTCCATTAAAAGTTACATTACCTATATTATTATTATGATCAATTTTAATTATCACATGATTCCATTCTCCATGTGGTTTGGGCTTAACACCTTTAACAGAAATAAGGTCATATAATGCAGGGGCTTTATGATATTCTGTTGCAGAATAATTATAATTATCCAAAACTTGAATTTCAGGACCAGTTTTGTATGCTTGATCAAACTCATCAATTTCTTGAACACCAAAAAATATTCCACTATTACCTCCTTTAGAAATGTTCCATTCTATTGAAAGTTCAAAATTTGTATATTCTTTATCAGTTACCAGGTCTTCATTAGGCACTAGCAGTTTGTTTTTAAAAACTAATTCCCCATTTTGAGCCGACCATTGTTTTCCAGTATTATCTGAATTATAAACATGCCATCCATTTAAGGTAGTTCCATCAAATAAATCAACCCATTGATTGTTTTGACTATTACACCCAATAATAAATATTAATGTAATTAATAAACTTTTTATTCTCATAGCTATATATTTAATATGTTTTTTAAATCATCTTCACTTAAATCTCCACCAGCAAAATCATCAAATTTTTTATCAGTACAATTTATAATTAAATCTTTAATAAATTCAGCACCTTCGAGAGCTCCTTGCTCTGGACTTTTTATACAACATTCCCATTCCATTACAGCCCATAAATCACAACCGTATTGAGTAAGTTTTGAAAAAATTGTTTTAAAATCAATTTGCCCATCACCAGGAGATCTATATCTTCCTGCTCTATTAGCCCAATCTAGGTATCCACCATAAACTCCTTTTTTACCATTTGGATTAAACTCTGCATCTTTAACATGAAAAGACTTAATAAATTCATGATAGTGGTCAATGTATGTTATATAGTCTAATTGTTGCAATATAAAATGACTAGGATCATAAAGAATATTAACTCGTTTATGGTTATTTGTTGCTTTAAGAAACCTTTCAAATGTAATTCCATCATGTAAATCTTCTCCAGGATGAATTTCATAACATACATCTACACCATTTTCATCAAACATATTTAGTATTGGAGTCCATCGTTTTGCAAGTTCTTTAAATCCTAAATCAACTAATCCTTTTGGAGCTTGTGGCCAAGGATGCCATGTATGCCATAACAATGCTCCAGAAAAAGTAGCATGGGTTTTTAACCCAAGGTTTTTGCTAGCAATAGCGGCCTTTTTAACAGTTTCAATTGCCCATTCCGTCCTTGCTTTTGGATTGTTCTTTATATTATCAGGAGCAAAATTATCAAACATTAAATCATATGCAGGATGAACTGCAACAAGTTGACCTTGAAGGTGAGTTGATAGTTCTGTTATTTCAAGTCCATAAGACTTTACCTTGCCGATTAGCTCATCACAATAGGTTTTACTTTCAGACGCTTTATCTAAATCAATTAAGAAAGATTCCCAAGTTGGAATTTGAATTCCTTTATATCCCAAATCAGCTGCCCATTTACACATTCCTTCAAGTGAATTGAAAGGAGCTTTTTTATCAACAAATTGAGCTAAAAATATTGCAGGACCTTTAATTGTTTTCATTTTATTTTCAATTTAATTTAACCCAAGTGTTTCCATTCTTATGAGATTCAACAGCTTTTTCTATAAATAGCATTCCTCTTAAACCATCATTTAATGTTGGGTATTCTCCATCAAATTCTTTATTACCATTAATCTCTCTTGCAACTCCATAGTAAATATTTGCCATTGAGTCAAACATTCCTTCAGGGTGACCTGGGGGTAATTTTGCTGATATTTTTGCAAAGTCAGAGTTATAATCATGCCCAGGCTTTAATACTTTCATTGGTTCTGTTTCAGTTAAATGATAAAGATAGTTAGGATTTTGTTGTTCCCATTTTAAACCTCCTTTTTTGCCATATATTGCAACTGTAAAATTGTTTTCTTCTCCAGTTGCAATTTGACTTGCTCTTATAACACCTTTAATTTTATTTGAAAATCTAATCAAGATTGTTCCGTCAACATCCATTGTATTATCATCATAAACATAGTTTAGATCTGAAAGAAGTTCATCAACTTCCATTCCAGTAACATATTCTAACATATCAAATGCGTGTGTCCCAATATCACCTATACAACAACTTATTCCAGACTTTTCAGGTTGTAGCCTCCAGATTTCAGATCGTTTTGAAGAGTCATGAATTATAGGGTTAATCCATCCTTGATAATATTGGAGATCAACACGTTGAATATCACCTATTACTCCAGATTTAATCATTTCCTTCATTTGTCTTATCATAGGATACCCAGTGTATGTATATGTTACAGCAAATGTTAGATTTTTAGATTTGTAAATATTCTCTAAGTCCTTAGCTTCTTCAAATGTTGTTGTCATTGGTTTCTCACAAATTACATTGAAGTTGTTTTCTAAAAGTTTTTTTGCCATTGGGTAATGAAGAAAGTTTGGAGTTAAAATAGAAACTACTTGTATTCTTTCGCTCTCATCAAGTTTTAACTCTTCGTCAATCATTTTTTCATAATCTTCATAAATTCTCTTCTTATTTAATCCTATTTCTTCAGCAAACTTCAAATTTTCATTATAATCAGGATTAAATACACCACCAATTATCTCGTAACTATCATGCATTGAGGAGGCAATTCTGTGAACAATTCCAATTAAGGAGTCTGGACCACCACCTAAAATTCCAAGTCTAATTTTAGTTTTCAATTTTTATCTTCTCGTTTTTAAATGTTAGAATAAAAATTACTAATACAACAGCAGCAAAGATTGCTGGATATGTCCAAATTTGAGTCCAATCATGACCGGAATCAATTACAAATTTATCTGTTATTCTCCCCGCAAGTCTAAACCCGATTAACATACCTATCCCATATGTTGCAAGAGCAATAAGACCCTGTGCAGCACTTTTATATTTTTCTCCTGCCTTAATGTCTGTATATATTTGACCAGAAACAAAGAAAAAGTCATAGCATATTCCATGAAGTACAATGCCAAAGATTAACATCCATATGTTTGATCCAGTATCTCCAAATGCAAACAGAACATATCTAAGACTCCAAGCCAACATCCCTACAATAAGTGTTTTCTTAATTCCATATTTATTAAGAAATATAGGTAATAAAAGGATAAACAGTGCCTCAGATATTTGACCTAATGTCATTACACCTGCAGCATTAACCATACCAAGCTCATTCAAAAATAAGTTTGCATCTTGATAATAAAAGGCTAGAGGAATACATATCAAAATAGATGAAATAAAAAACACTAAATATCTACTGTCATTCAATAATCTTAAAGCATCTAAGCCTAGAATTTCTCTAATACTTGGACTTTCATTTTTAGCTTTAGGAGGAGTCTTAGGTAAAGAAAAACTAAAAAAACCAAGAACTACAGAAACTACAGCAGCTAAATAAAAAGTATACTCTAAAGTTTGGCTAGCTTCCCATCCAACACCATAACTTATAACAAGTCCTGCAACAATCCAACCAATAGTTCCCCAAACCCTAATTTTTGGAAATTGTTTTGAGGGATCTTGCATTTGTCTAAATGCAATAGAGTTAACTAATGCAAGAGTAGGCATATATAAAATCATATAAATTAATATATATGGATAGAATTTTTCAAATCCTAAAGCAACTGAACACATGAAAAGTAATCCACCTCCAATTATATGAATTAATGCAAGAATTTTTTCTGCATCAAAATATCTATCAGCTATCAATCCAATTATAAAAGGAGCAATTATAGCTCCCCATGATTGAGTTTCATATGCAAAACCAATTTGTTCACCTGAAGCACTGAATGCTTGAGATAAAAATGTCCCCATTGTTACAAACCAACATCCCCAGATAAAAAATTCTAGGAACATCATTATGCTTAATTTAGATTTAATTGAGCTATTCATTTTATTGTTATTTATATTGATTTACCTGCTTTTATTAATAAGTTTCTAGTAGCTTTAATACCTTCAACCTCAGATAATCTATTTCCTTCATATTCAACACCAATATATCCGTTATAACCAAAACTCTTAACAATTTGTAACATTCTTTGATAATCAATTGTTGTTTCATTACCCTGATTATCAAAATCATTTGATTTGGCACTAACGGCTAATGCTTTAGGCATCATTTCTTCAACACCTTGATAAGGATCATAAACTTCTTCACATGTTCCATCAAAAATTGACCCGTAACCTTCATCTGCCATACAGAAATTACCAAAGTCTGGAAGTGTTCCACAATTGTCCATGTTAACAGAATTAATAACATTCATAAGCGCAGGAATGTTTGAGGTTATCCTTCCATGATTCTCTACAGTAACATTAATATTGTGACCACTTGCAAAATCTGATAGTTGACTTAAACTGTCAATTGAGAGTTCTGTCCATGTATTTACATCTTTAGATCCATATAAATTTAATCTAATTGCACTACAATTCATCTCAGCTGCTGTCTCTATCCATCTCCTGTGATTATCAATTGAAATAAGTCTTTCACTAATATCTTCATTAGCTAAATCACCTTCTGAATCTATCATTATTAAAACATTTTCAATATCATTATCCATAGCTAATTCATTATTTTTTTTGATAAAGTTTTTGAGAGCATCACTTTTATTTTCTGCCTTCATTACATCGTCATAAAGAGCATTAACATATTCAATTCCATCAAAGCCTAGAGTTTTTGCATTTTGGGCAAAAGTGTATGGAGACATGATCCCGTTTTGAATAGCTCTGTGGAAGGACCATTGTGCTATAGAAAGCTTAAAAAATATTTCTTTTTCTTTCTCACATGATAAATAGCCTAGTGAAGAAACTCCAATGGCTCCACTTGCCGCTATTTTTATAAATTCTTTTCTTTTCATCTTATAGTTTTTTATGATTTATACTCTATAAATTTAATTAAATAAATGTGATATATAAATCTTAAATATTATATTTAATTGTAACTAAAATACGAAATGGATAATAATTTTGATGCAATTGTAGTTGGAACAGGAATAAGTGGTGGATGGGCTGCAAAAGAACTTACAGAGAAAGGCCTTAATACTTTAGTTCTTGAGAGAGGTCGAATGGTTAAACATATTGAAGATTACCCTACTGCAAATATGGATCCTTGGGATTTTGAAGCGGGTGATACTATAACTCAAGATGCCCGCAAAAGACAACCAAAACAAAGTAGAACAGGTTATGTCAATTCAGAATCATCAAGACACTTCTTTGTTGATGACATAGAACATCCCTATAATGATGATACTAATAAATTTAATTGGATAAGAGGTTATCATGTAGGGGGAAGGTCTATTACATGGGGAAGGCACACATATAGATTAACTGATTTAGACTTTGAGGCAAATTTAAAAGATGGGATTGCAATAGATTGGCCAATAAGATACAAGGATATATCACCATGGTATGATTATGTTGATCAATTTATTGGTGTTCAAGGAAGAAATGAAGGATTGTCTCATTTTCCTGATCGTAAATTTCTCCTTAAACCATTTGGCTTAAATGTTTTAGAGAAACACATGCGAGACAGTTTTTTCAAAAACTTTTCTGATGGAAGAATTTTATCAAATGCAAGAACTGCACATGTAACTGAAGGAACTAAACCTGGGCTTGGAAGAGTATCTTGTCAACTTAGAAATAGATGTATGAGGGGATGCCAGTATGGAGCATATTTTAGTAGTAATTCATCGACACTTCCTGTTGCTGAAGCTACGGGAAATATGACATTAATGCCAAATTCTATAGTCCATGAAATAATTTATGATGAGGATACAAAAAAGGCAAAAGGGGTAAGGGTAATTGATAGTGAAAACAATAAATCTTATGAATACTTTGCTAAAGTAATCTTTCTTTGTTCTTCTGCGATAGCATCAGCTTCAATTTTAATGCAATCGAAGTCAAATAGATTTCCAAATGGTTTGGGTAATGATTCAGGAGAGCTAGGTCATAACTTGATGGATCACCACTTTCAAGTTGGAGCTAGTGGTAAATTTTCTGGGTTTAAAAATAAAACAACTTATGGAAGAAGACCTGCAGGATATTATATTCCAAGATTTAGGAACATAGGAGGAACAACTAATCAAAAAGATTTTATAAGAGGTTATGGTTATCAAGGAGCAGCAAGTAGAGGATTTATGGGTATTGCAAATAGCAAAGAAGAAATGGTTTCTTATGGCCCTAGATTAAAAGACATTATTGTTCAGCCAAATGAATGGTCAGCAGGTCATGGTGCTTTTGGAGAAATTTTGCCATATCATGATAATAAAATGGAGCTTGATTATGATAAGAAAGATAAGTGGGGACTACCAACTGTTACTTTTAATGCAACAATAAAAGAGAATGAACGTGCTATGCGAAAAGATATGAGACAACAAGCTGAAGAAATGCTAGAGAGATCTGGATTTAAAGATATTACATCATGGGAGAGTAAGTATGTGTTTGGAAATGGAATTCATGAAATGGGAACAGCAAGAATGGGACATGATCCTAAAACTTCAGTTTTAAATAAGTTTAATCAGGTCCATAGTGTTAAAAATGTTTATGTTACTGATGGTGCTTGCATGACATCATCTGGATGTCAAAATCCATCTATTACCTACATGGCAATGACTGCAAGAGCTGCAAATCACGCGGTTGATGAATTAAAAAAACAAAATATATAATATGGATAGAAGATCAGCAATAAAAAATATTACACTTTCTTTTGGAACAATTACCCTTTCAACTGGAACGATGTCTATGATTCAAGCTTGTCAAACAAACATAAGTGATTGGAGTCCAAAGTTTTTCTCTTTATCCGAGCTGCTATTTTTAGAGAAAGTGCTTGAAATTATAATTCCTGAAACTGATTCTCCTGGTGCAAAATCTTTAAAATTGGTCAGATTTGTTGATAGATATATTTATAAAAATATTCGTACGTCAGAAAAAGAATTTTTGTTATCTATGATGGATGAATTTATTAATATGATAGTAGAATCAGAGAATATCAATTCAATATCTGAAGTTGATAGCCAAATAATTGAAAAACATTTTTCATTGCATATAGATAGCGGAGCAAACTGGGGAAGTATTGTAGCTAAAGATGGAAATAATTATTCTCAACTTTGCGGGCTATTTAGAGAGATGGCTGTTAGATCTTACAAGTTGACAGAATATGTCCTTACAAATAAATTAGGATACGTTCCAATTCCTGGATACTATGATGGGAATGTTGATATTTAATTCTTTTTCGATACCATATAGACACCAATAAAAACTAGCAGACAAGCTAGTACTTTTGTGAAATCTAAAACATCACTTCCAACTATAAGTGCAAAAATTATCGTGATAATTGGTTGTAGATAAATAAATGATCCTACAGTTGTAGGTGATAAGGTTTTTAAAGCATATGTATTAAATAAATAAGTTAAAAAAGTTGTTCCAACAACTACATATGTCATTCTCCAAATTGCAAACCATGGAAGAGAGTTCCACTCAACAGAATTAAATTCACTAATTGTTAGAGGAGTTGATAAAATTAATCCAAATAAAAATGTCCATTTCATAAGTGTAAAAACATTATATTTTTTTGTTAAAGGTTTAATAACTACTAGATATCCTGCAAATGCAGATGCATTTAAAAGAAAAAGAGAATTTCCAACAGGAATATTAGGTGCATTTATTCCAGTTTTAGCAGAATTAAAAATTAAAAATACTGCACCTGAAAACCCAATCAATATTCCAAATAACTTTAAGAATGTTATTTTCTCCTTTAGAAATATATATGATAGAATTAATACTATGACAGGAGATAATGTTATTATAACCCCGCTATTAATAGGGGTTGAAAGTTCTAGCCCTCTAAAAAACGCTAACATATTTATACACATACCAAGAATAGCTGCAAAAAGTATGGTTATAAAATCTTTTCTTTCAACTTTTTCCTTTGGAGTGAATAAACTAATTATCCAAAAAAGTGCAGTTGCACCTAGTAGCCTCAGCATTATAAAACCAAATGACCCTATATACATAGGCATGACTTCTTTTGCCACTGTATGATTTATACCATAAATTGTTGTAGCCAAAAATGCAGCTAATAATGCAAGATGCCTTTTTTTCATCTATAAATTTCTGAAGCAAAGAAAATGATTTTAATATAATCATACACTATATTCCAATATCTTTATCTTTGTTTAGATGAAGAAAAAAATGAAGTTTAATACTAAGGCAATCCATGGAGGGCAGATATTAGATCCTGCATATAATTCTGTTATGACACCTATTTATCAGACTTCAACTTATGCGCAATCATCACCTGGCAAGCATAAAGGCTATGAATATAGTCGGACCCATAATCCAACAAGAACAAATCTTGAAAATTCTATAGCATCTTTAGAAAATGGTAAATACGGTCTAGCATTCTCCTCTGGATTAGCTGCAATCGATGCTTTAATTAAAACCTTAAATCCTGGTGATGAGGTAATATCTACAAATGATCTTTACGGTGGGAGCTACAGGCTATTTAATAAAATCTTTCAGAAGTATAATATTAAATTTCATTTTGTAAACATGGAAGATATAAAAAACATAGAGAATAAAATGACAGAAAAGACTAGACTCATATGGCTGGAAACACCAACAAATCCAATGATGAATATTATTGATATTAATTCACTTTCTAAGCTTTCAAAAAAAAATAAAATATTACTATGTGTAGACAATACATTTGCAACTCCATATCTTCAAAGACCATTAGATTTAGGTGCGGATATAATAATGCACTCTGCTACCAAATATATTGCAGGACACAGTGATGTTATTATTGGAACTCTTGTTTTAAATAATAAAAAATTGTATGAGAAATTGTCATTTATACAAAATGCCTCTGGAGCCACTCCTGGACCTATGGATTCTTTTTTAACATTAAGGGGGATTAAAACCCTTCATGTAAGAATGCAAAGACACTCAGAAAACGCAAGAAAGATTGCAAATTTTTTAAAACGTAACCCAAAAATAGGTAAAGTATATTGGCCAGGTTTTCCAGACCATACAAATCACAAAATTGCTAAAAAACAAATGAAAGATTTTGGAGGAATTGTTTCATTTATTCCAAAAAAATCAAATTTTAAAACTGCAAAAAGGATTGCAGAAAAATTAAAACTATTCACTTTAGCTGAGTCTTTAGGAGGAGTAGAGAGTTT
>CAYTIE010000009.1:0-22238 GCA_964437815.1 uncultured Flavobacteriaceae bacterium | reverse complement strand
AAAGAAGATGCTGAAATAATTTTTTTACTTGGAGATTTATTTGATTTCTGGTTTGAATATAAACATTCTGTTCCTAAGGGTTTTACTAGAACACTTGGTAAGTTGGCTGAATTATCAGATATGGGAATAAAAATTTATTTTTTTGTTGGCAATCATGACTATTGGATGAATGATTATTTTGAAAAAGAATTAGGAATTAAAGTTTTTAAAAAACCTGAAGTTTTTGTATTTAATTCTAAGTCCTTTTTTATTGGACATGGTGATGGTTTAGGTCCTGGTGATAAAGGATATAAAAGAATGAAGCTTGTATTATCGAATCCCTTTTTTATATGGATGTTCAAACTTATACATCCAGATATAGGAATTCCTCTTGGAAAATACTTTTCTCAAAAAAATAAGTTAATTTCTGGAGAAAAAGATCTTAGCTTTAAAGGTGAGAATAATGAATGGTTAATTAGATATTGTAATAAGAAATTAGATGAGGACCATATTGATTATTTTATTTTTGGACATAGACATCTTCCAATTACTCATTCTTTAAAAAACAAGTCAAAATATATAAACTTAGGAGATTGGATATCACATTATACATTCGGTGTATTCGATGGAAAAAATTTTAAATTAAGATCTTTTAATTCAGAAAATGCTTGATTTAAAGAAATCTAATTTTGAGAATACTATCTTGGTTGGAGTTATTAATTCCAACCAAGATGAATTTAAATTAAATGAATATTTAGAGGAATTAGAATTTTTAACTAAAACAGCTGGAGGAACAGTCATTAAAAGATTTAAACAGAAAATTGTAAGTCCAAATCCAAAATTTTTTATTGGGAAGGGAAAAATAGAAGACATTAAAAAGTTTATTAAGAATAATGAAGTTTCAATGGTTGTTTTTGATGATGAACTTTCACCGACTCAGCAAGCAAATATTGAAAGGTTTTTAAAATGTAAAATCCTTGATAGAACTGCTTTGATTTTAGATATTTTTGCGCAAAGAGCAAAAACAAGTTATGCGAAAACTCAGGTTGAGCTAGCTCAATATGAATATCTTTTGCCTAGGTTAAAAGGTTTGTGGACTCACCTTGAAAGACAAAGAGGTGGAATTGGAATGAGGGGCCCTGGAGAAACTGAGATTGAAACGGATAGAAGAATAGTTAGAGATAAAATCTCTTTGTTGAAAAAAAAGTTGTCAGTTATTGACAAACAAATGAAAGTTCAAAGAGGGAACAGAGGCTCATTAGTTAAAGTTGCTTTGGTTGGTTATACAAATGTTGGCAAATCAACGATAATGAACCTGATATCAAAAACTAATGTATTTGCTGAAGATAAGCTTTTTGCAACATTAGATACAACTGTTAGAAAAGTTGTAATCAATACTTTGCCTTTTCTTTTAACTGATACTGTGGGATTTATTAGAAAATTACCGACTCAGCTAATAGAGTCATTTAAAAGCACTCTTCAGGAGGTTAAAGATGCAGATATCCTTCTTCATGTAGTTGATATATCTCATACTAGTTTTGAAGAACATATTAATTCAGTTGACAAGATATTACACGAGATTAATTGCCATAATAAGTATACTCTTATGGTTTTTAATAAAATAGATAATTATAACAATGAAGATTTTATAAATAAGAACAAATTAGTTGAGAAAAATGGGGAAAATATATCATTAGTAAAGTGGAAAAATACTTGGATGAATAAAACTAGAGGGAAGGCCTTATTTATTTCAGCAACAAGGAAGCTTAATATAGAAAATTTCAAAAAGCAAATTTATCGAATAATAAAGCAAGTAGATATGAGTCATTATCCAAAAAATGATTATTTATATCCTGAATATTTTTCAAAGTCATAGTTTTGTAATCACTGTAAATATTGATATTTTAACCAATTGTTAACAGTGATGTTGCAAATATTTTATAAAATTTGTGCTCATTTAATCAATTTAAAGATGAAAGATAAAATAGATTTAAGTAAAAAAGATGAAAAAATAAAGAAGGAGAGTGCTTTTATAGATCTTCTTACAATGGAGATAAATAAAAAAATTATTGGTCAAAAGAAAATGATTGAAAGACTTTTAATAGGATTGCTAGGCAAAGGACATGTTCTGTTAGAAGGAGTTCCAGGATTAGCAAAAACTTTAGCCATAAATAGCCTTAGTGATGCTGTAAAAGGAACTTTTCATCGTATACAGTTTACTCCTGATCTTTTGCCTGCTGATGTGATAGGAACGATGATATATAATATGAAACAGGGAGACTTTACAATAAAGAAAGGTCCGGTATTTGCAAATTTTGTTTTATCAGATGAAATTAATAGAGCTCCAGCAAAAGTTCAATCTGCTCTTCTTGAGGCTATGCAAGAGAAACAAGTTACTATTGGTGATAAGACTTTTAAACTGACTGATCCTTTTTTAGTTATGGCTACTCAAAATCCTATTGAACAAGAAGGTACATATCCTTTGCCAGAGGCTCAAATAGATAGATTTATGCTTAAGGTTGTTGTGGATTATCCAGAAATTGATGAGGAACAGAAAATAATTAATTTAAACCTTAATAAATCTCAAGAAAAAATAAAACCAGTAGTATCTACAAAGCAAATATTGACTGCGCAAGAAGCTATCCATGAAGTTTATATGGATGAAAAGATTGAAAAGTATATTTTAGATTTGATTTTTTGTACTAGAAATCCTGATAAATATAAACTTGATGATATAGCACCATTAATTTCATTTGGGGCTTCTCCTAGAGGTAGTATAAACTTGGCTCTTGCTTCAAAATGTTATGCATTCATTAAACATCGAGGATATGTAATCCCAGAAGATGTTAGAGAAGTTGTAAATGATGTTCTTAGGCATAGAATAGGGCTAACTTATGAAGCTGAGGCAGAAAATGTTTCTACTGAAGATTTAATTACAAAGATTATAAACACTATAGAGGTCCCATAATAGAATTTATGGATACAAAAGAACTACTTAAGAAAGTAAGGAAAATTGAAATCAAGAGTAGGCGCTTAAGCGACAACCTTTTTGGTGGGGAGTATTTAAGTACCTTCAAAGGGAGGGGTATGACTTTTAGTGAAGTTAGAAAGTATGAATTTGGAGATGATATTAGATCAATAGATTGGAATGTTACTGCAAGATATAATTCACCATTTATAAAAATTTTTGAAGAAGAAAGAGAATTAACAGTTATGCTTCTTGTAGATGTTAGTGGTTCTGAAGTATTTGCAACAAAGAATAAATTAAAAAAAGAAATAATCACTGAAATCGCTGCAACACTTGCTTTTTCTGCTTTAAAAAATAATGATAAAGTTGGAGCAATATTATTCTCTGATAAAGTTGAACTATTTGTTCCTCCAAATAAAGGAAAATCGCATATTTTAAGAATTATTAGAGAGCTTATAGAATTTACGCCTAATAGTATAAAAACTAATATTGACTCATCTTTAAGGTTTCTTTTAAATGTAATCCAAAAAAAAGCAATCGTCTTTTTGCTTTCTGATTTCATTGATCAAAATTATGATAAGTCATTAAAACTTGCATCTAAGAAATTTGATCTAACGGGTATTAGAATTTATGATATAAAAGAAACTGAAATCCAAAAGATAGGAATAGTCCCAATAATTGATGCTGAATCAGGTCAACTTGAATGGGTTGACACCACTTCGAAAAGTGTAAGACAGAATTACAGAGCTAATTATAAAAGAAATATTAAACAATTTCATAGTTTATTTAAAAAAAATGGAGCTGGTGTAATTGATTGTAGAGTTGATGAGAGTTATGTTAAAAAACTTTTGGGATATTTTAAATTAAGAGCATAATGAAAAATATATTCCTCATATTAATCCTTAACAGTGGAATCTTATTTGCTCAATCAGCCAGCTTTGACAATACTATACAGATTGAGAGTCAAGTTGATACGACAAGTTTTAAAATAGGAGAGAAAATAGATTATTATATTAAAATTTCTCTTGAGAATAATTATGATATCCAATTTTCTGAAAAACCAAACTTCGCTCCTTTTGAGGTTTTAGACTCTTTTGAGGCAGATACAATTAGTGACACTGATAAATTTTCAATTATTAAGAAATATTCTTTAATTAATTTTGAACCTGGTGAATTCTGGATTCCTCCTCAAAGAATATTATTTAATAATTCAATTAAGTTTTCTGACTCTTTGCTTATTATTATTAATGATGTTGAAGTAGATACAGTTAAACAGAATTTATATAATATAAAACCTATTATACCAGTTAAAAGAAATTACACCAATGTTTTGATAGTTATATTTTCTCTTTTATTAATATTATCAGTTATCTGGTATTTTATAAAAAACAGATCAAAAGAGAATTGGCAGATTAATTTAAATGATAATGAATCATTCTATGAAATTGCAATAAAGAGAATTAATAAATTAAAGACTATAACACCAAAAAATCAAAATGAGTTTAAAGAATTCTATACTAATTTGGTTGATTCTTTAAGAGAATATCTTGAATTCCAATTTCAAATACCTGCACTTGAGAGCACATCAAATGAACTCCTAATTAGAATTAAAGTATTTTCAGATAATAAGAAATATAAAATTGAAAATAAAAATTTCAAAGATCTTGAAAAATTATTCTCAAAATCGGATTTAATTAAATTCGCAAAGTCCTTACCCTCAAAAAATGAAGTTTCGATTGATATCGAAACTATTTCTAGATTTATAAAAACAGTTAATGATTTCTATCTAAAAGAACTTGAGTTAGAAATTGATACTGAGAGTTTAACCACCTCTAATAGACAAGAAAAAAATAGTTTTCAATTTAAAAAGTTAGCA
Organism: uncultured Flavobacteriaceae bacterium; assembly: GCA_964437815.1. Classification (GTDB taxonomy): domain Bacteria; phylum Bacteroidota; class Bacteroidia; order Flavobacteriales; family Flavobacteriaceae; genus Marisimplicoccus. Next base: position 17,415 of record CAYTIE010000009.1, on the reverse strand, counting down.
TATCTATTTGCTGGTTCAATTTTATCAATTTTATTATTCTCATTTCTAATTTTTGGATACTATCCAGTAAGGGATACGCTCTTACTTCATCCAACTAGAAAGTTATATAAGAAGGACTGGTATTCAAGTCAATACGGATCTCCTCCAGTTGAGATTCAAACACCTGAAATATTGTTTAGATCTGAAGATACTTTAGGGATAACCAAATTTAATTTTGCAGACTCTGACGATCCATTTTTTATTGAATTGAAATTTAATGATGTAATAAAAGGTCAGCAGGTTACGGATTTAACTACACTATTAAATAATTCTCTAGAAAAATTGCAAGGTTTAGGTGCGAAAAATATTTTAATGAATGATGAAACATTTACAATCAAATCTGGGGATACAGGTTATAAGTTTTTTGGAAGTCTGGATTTTGGAGAAAAAAATAGTCTTATAAGATCAAATTTTACATCTATTGTTTTTCCATATGATCAAGTTACTATATCTCTAACTATTATATATCTTAAAGAAGATAGATATTCAGATAAGGTTGAAAGAAGAATATTGGAAAGTTTAAATATAATTAAAGAGTTATGATTTTTTCAGATTATTATTTTGCGAATCCCAGGTACTTATTATTGTTGATTTTAGTCCCAATTATAATTTATTATTTAGTGATTATTTCGAAAAAACTTCAGGCTACTCTTAAATTTCCATCAACAGATGTACTAAAACAAAATAGAACTAATACTGCCAAGATTAGACCAATTTTGTATGTCCTAAGGTTATTCGTAATTATATTGATAATTATTTCTTTAGCTAGACCTCAAACTAAAGAGACTTCAAGTAGAATAAAAACAACTAGAGGAATCGATATTGTTATGGTTATCGATATTTCGTCTAGTATGTTGGCAAAGGACTTGAAACCGAACAGATTATCCGCATTAAAGAATGTTGCAGCAAATTTTGTTGACAATAGACCAAATGACAGAATAGGTCTTGTCGTATATGCAGCGGAGAGTTATACTAAAACTCCTGTTACTAGCGATAAAAATATAATTAAACAGGTTCTTTCCGAGATTAATTATGACCCTATTCTGGAAGATGGTACAGCAATTGGCATGGGACTATCCACTGCTGTTAATAGATTAAAAGATAGTGAGGCCAAAAGTAAGGTAATTATATTACTTACTGATGGAGTTAACAATTCTGGTTTTATTGATCCGAGAATAGCAGCAGAATTAGCCGCAGAATATGAAATAAAAACTTATACAATAGGTTTGGGAAGTAATGGAAGAGCTCTAGCACCTGTTTCTGTCCTTCCAAACGGAGAGTTTCAGTTTAGCTTAACTAACGTTGAAATAGATGAAGATTTATTAAGGAATATTTCTGAGAGAACATCAGGTAAATATTTTAGAGCTACTGACAATTTAGAGCTTGCAAATATTTATGAAGAGATCAACAAATTAGAAAAGACGGAAATAAATGAAACGGTTTATACAAACTATGATGAGAAATATAGATTGTATTCAATTTTAGCCCTTATTTTCTTATCAATTGAAATTATTTCAAGAAAAACTATATATAAAAGTTTTATTTAATTATGTATCAATTAGATTCTCCATATTATTTATATCTACTAATAATTATTCCGATTTTATTAATTATTAATATCATTTATATGGTTTGGAGAAAAAAAACTCAAGAAAATTTTTCTTCAAGAGAATTATTGGAAAAATTAAGTCCAAATCGCTCAAATTTTAAGATAAAATTAAAAATGCTTTTCGAGATATTTGCCATATTACTGCTTATAATAGCTCTAGTGAATCCAAAAATTGGAACTGAATTAAAAACCGTAAAAAGAGAAGGAGTAGATATAGTATTTGCTCTTGATATATCTAAGAGCATGCTTGCAGAAGATGTTGCTCCTAATAGACTACAAAAGTCAAAGCGTCTAATTTCGGAGATTATCAATTCTTTAGGTAGTGACAGGATAGGAATTATAGTTTATGCTGAACAAGCTGTTCCTCAAGTTCCCTTAACAACTGATTTCGCATCAGTAAAAAACTTTTTGCAAATGATAGATACTGATATTTTATCATCTCAGGGAACATCTATTGATTCAGCATTAAATCTTTCAATAAATTATTTTGATCAAAATTCTGATACAAATAGAGTGTTAATTATGCTTTCAGATGGAGAAGATCATGATGACATTTCTCAAAAAATTGTTCAGTCAATACCTGATCAAGGAATCAACCTGTTAACAGTTGGGATTGGAGATGATAATGGTGCAACTATACCATTAAGAATAAATGGAGTAATTGATTCATATAAAAAGGATGCTAATGGTCAAGTTGTTATAACAAAGAGAAATTCAGAAATTTTAAAAAAAATGGCTAAAGTATCTAATGGCATATATCTTGATGGTAATGATACTGAGATGGTTTTGGATAATATTAAAAATCAATTAAATGAAATTGATAAGACTGAATTTGAAACAAATAAATTTGTAGACTATAGACAAAGGTTTCAATTATTTCTTTCACTTTCTTTATTTTTTATTATAGCTGACCTATTTTTATTTGAAACTAAAACGAAATGGATACAAAAATTAAATTTATTTAATGAAAAGTAGAATTTTAAAATATATAATATGCTTCTTTCTGACAATATCAGGATTATACTCTCAAAGTACAAGAGATAATAGTACATTTAAGGGAAATCAAAATGTAGTCAGTAAGAAGTATAATAAAGCTGAGGTAAACTATAGGAAAGCTCTTTCTAATTCTGAAAAAGAAACAAGAGCATCTCATAATTTAGGAAATGTTTTATTTGAGAATAATAATTATGATGAAGCAATTCAAGAATATTTTAAAACTCAAAAAAACTCAGAGATTGATTTGGAGAAGCATTCTGCATTTCACAATCTTGGAAATTCATATATGAAAAAAAAGGATTATGCCCAAGCTGTTGATTCCTATAAAAATGCATTAAGAAATAATCCGGAAGATGATGAAACAAGATATAATTATGCGATAGCAAAAAAGTTTTTAGAAGGAGATAAAAGAAATAAATCTCAAAATAATAATAAAGATTCTGAAGAATCAAAAGAGGATAAATCAGAAGAAAAAGATAAGAATCAGGAAAAAGAAAACAATAATCAAGAAAAACAAGAATCTAAGAATCCAAAACCAAACGATCAAAAAGATGAAAAAGAAAAAGGAGGAGGATTATCAAAACAACAGATGGAAAATTTATTAGAAGCAATAAATAATATCGAAAATGAAGTTAATAAGAAAGTTAATGCGAATAAGAAGAAGGTAAAAACTTCTAAAAAGTCAGAAAAAGATTGGTGAAAACATTATTTAAATATATAGGACTTTCTACTCTATTGCTTAATACAAGCTTAATCATTGCTCAAGTTAATTTTGAAGCAAATCTCAGTAAGAATAAATTAGGACTTAATGAAAGATTAAGGATAGATTTTGTAATGAATAAGAATGGCGATAATTTTACACCACCAAATTTTGAAAACTTTCAAATAATTGGTGGCCCAAACCAATCAATAAAAACTTCATATGTTAATGGGGAACAGAGTTTTTCAAAAACTTATTCTTATTTTTTAAAACCCTTAAAGAAAGGGAAATTAGTTATATACCAAGCTTCAGTAACAATTGAAGGACAGGAATATAAATCTCTCCCGGTTGAGGTTAATGTTACTGACTCTGTAAAAGGTGCTAATTCAAATTCTGATCAGGATTATTTTGATGATGATAACATTGAGCTAATTGCTAGTGTTTCAAAAAGTTCACCATATATTAATGAACCAATTACTATTGTATATAGACTGTATTATAAAAGTCCTATAAATGTTTCGGATGCGAGAGAATCAGAATCACCAAAATATAAAGACTTTTGGAGCCAAATTATTAAAATCCCTCAATTAAAAGTTGAAAGAACAAATTATAAAGGTCAAACTTATAATGTTGTTCAATGGAGAAAAGTAGTTTTGTATCCACAAAAAGCAGGTAATCTAGAAATTAGTCCTTTATCGTTAAATTTAGTTCTTGATTTTCCAACCAGTAGAAGAGATTTCTTTGGTAATATAATATATGACCAAGCTTCTAAGATTATTACTACAGGAAGTAAAACTATAGCAGTTAGAGAACTACCAGATAATGGAAAACCTAAAAATTTTACTGGTGCAGTAGGACAATTTGAGTTTGATATAATTCTTAATAAGAATTCATTAAAAGCATCTGAATCTTTTCAGGCTAATGTTAAGGTTACAGGAGAAGGAAATCTTAAATTATTTGATTTGCCAGAACTAATGGTTCCTGCTTCAATGGAGCTTTATGAACCTGAAAGAAAAGAAAATGTAAAAACAAATTTAGCAGGAATGTCTGGGACAGTTGAGAATATATATACTATTGTTCCAAAATATCAAGGAAAGTTTCCTATTCAAGAGGTTGAATTTTCATATTTTGATCCAAAAGAAAAAAGATATAGGACTATAAAATCTCAAAAATTGAATGTTGATGTTTTTGAAGGTCCAACTCTTTCTGTTAATAATGATAATATAATTGTGTCTTCAAATGAATCTTTTAAGTTCATAAAAACGGAGAAAAACTTCACTAGAATTAATAAAGAGAAATTCTCGAATTCAAACACTTTTTTTATTCTTTTATCATTCCCAATTTTGTCACTTTTATCTTTTATAATCTTTTATAGTCTTCCAAAAAGAAGGGAATTAAATAAAAATGAAAAAATAAAGCAGATATATAAAAAAATAAAAAAAGACCTCAATAATGCTGAAAAGTCAATAGGTAATAAAGACGAATTTTATGATTTAATAGAAAAGTCGATTTATAATTTTTTACAGATAAGATTTTCAATCGAAACCAATAAATTAAATAAGGAGTCTATTACAAAACAAATGATCTCAGAAGGGATTTCTAATAAAACTATAGAAATAATTTTAAAATTAGTTGAAAGTTGTGAGAGAGCAAGGTATTCTAATTCGACAGATCATGAGATGACTAGTGATCTGAATATTGCCAATAAAATATTTGATGAAATTTTAAAAAATAACAAATGAGCTTAAATATAATTTACATATTATTCTCTTTATTTCTTTCTTTACAATCTAATGATCAAATATTTGAATCAGCAAACAATTATTATAGTAATGGAGATTACAATAGTGCAATAAATCTTTATCTCCAAATTGTTGATTCAGGCTATGAAAGCCATTCTCTTTACTATAATTTAGGTAATTCATATTATAAGCTTAATAATATAGCAGAAAGTAATTATTATTTTGAAATGGCGAAGAAATTATCTCCAAATGATTCAGATATCAATATAAACTTATCTTTTGCGCAAAACATGAGAGTAGATAAAATAGAAAAACTACCTGTTTCTCAGCTTGAAGGAATTAGAATTAAAATAATAAATTTATTTTCAGTTAACTCCTGGAAGATACTATTTTTAATATTTATATGGCTAGTGTGTATATCTTTATTCCTTTATATATACTTTGCTGATCCTTTTAAGAAGAAACTTTTTTTTAATATTTCAATTGTATTGATTCTAATTTCATCTTTGATTTATTGGGTTAGTTATGAAAAAGAAATAGAGTCTGATAAACTTTATGGAATAATCTATCCAAAAGAAATTGAAGTTTGGAGTGAACCTAATAAATTATCTGAACTTAAATTTTTATTGCATGAAGGAACAAAAGTTGAATTGATAAATCAAGCCCAAGATTGGACAAATATTAGACTTGAGAATGGAACAACAGGTTGGCTTTACACAGGTTTTATTAAATCAATTAAGTAAATTTTTGTAAATAAACTGCCTCTTCAGTCTCAATTATATTAAAAAGGATTTCAGATAAATCAAGGAAAAATTCATACATAAAAGAGTTTGTTATTTCCTCAAAATTAGAAAATTCTATAGAATGAATAATCCATACCAAAAGTATAAATAGCAGGGACCATTTAGTTAAACCAAACAAACTACCAAGGACGCTATTTAGCAGTCCAAGGTTAACTACTTTAATAAATTTCGTTATTGACTTTGCAGCTAGAATAACTAGACTATAAGTAACAAAAAAAACAATTAAAAAGACAAGTATCTTTAATAAACTAAACTCAATATTAAGTGTATTATATAAAAAGTTTGAGATTAAATCATCAAAATTGATTCCTATAGTAAATCCAAGGAAAATGGCTAATAAACTAGACATTTCGACAATTAAACCTTTAGAGAAGCCTCTGAAAGAACCATATCCAATTAAGCCAATTGATATTAAATCAAATAAATTCATTAAACTTGAATTATATTTGCAATATACATAACCTTAATCTTAGTCATTAAATATTAATAGATTATTTAAATTTAATTTGTCAACAGTATAATAAAATGAAAAAAGAACTACAAAATCATTTAGATTCTATAAAAAAATTCAATTCTGATAAAATTGATAAGATTGAGAATTTTAAAATTAAATATTTAGGAAGAAAAGGGATTATTAATGATTTATTTTCAGAGTTTAAAGTAGTTCCAGCAGAAGAAAAAAAAGAAATTGGACTTATGATAAATGAATTAAAGAGCTTGGTTCAGAATAAATGTGATGCATTATTACATCAAATTGGAAGTAATCAAGATAGCTCCTCAGATGAAGATATATCTAAGCCAGGATTCCCTATTAACTCAGGCTCATTACATCCAATTACAATTATTAAAAATAAGATTATAGATATATTTTCTCAAGTAGGATTTGATTTATCTGATGGACCTGAAATAGAAGATGATTGGCACAACTTTACTGCCTTGAATCTCCCTAAAAATCACCCTGCTCGTGATATGCAAGACACATTTTTTATTCAAACAAACCCTGATATTTTACTTAGAACTCATACTTCATCAGTTCAGGTAAGGTATATGGAAAATAATTCACCTCCCATTAATATTATTTCACCTGGAAGAGTATATAGAAATGAGGCTATTTCATCAAGATCACATTGTCTTTTTCATCAAGTAGAGGGTATACTAGTTGATGAGAATGTTTCTTTTGCTGATCTTAAACAAATGATTTTATATTTTACAAAAGCAATGTTTGGAAAGTCTAAATTGAGATTTAGACCATCTTTTTTCCCGTTTACAGAGCCAAGTGCAGAAGTAGATATTTACTGGGGATTAGAATCAGAGACAGATTATAGACTAACTAAAGGAACTGGTTGGTTAGAAATTATGGGTTGTGGAATGGTAGACCCAAAAGTTTTAGAGAATTGTAATATAGATTCAGAGAAGTACTCAGGTTATGCTTTTGGAATTGGAATAGAAAGGATTGCAATGCTAATTTATGAAATACCAGATATTAGATTATTTTTTGAAAATGATGTAAGGTTTTTAGAACAATTTAAATCTTGATTTTATAAATCAAATTTGATTCCTTGAGCTAGCGGAAGTTCTGGAGAAAAGTTGATTGTATTTGTTTGTCTTCTCATGTAAACTTTCCATGCATCTGATCCACTTTCTCTTCCACCGCCTGTTTCTTTTTCTCCTCCAAATGCACCTCCAATTTCTGCTCCAGATGTTCCTATATTTACATTTGCAATTCCACAGTCACTTCCCCAATGAGATAAAAAACATTCAGCATCTTGGAGATTATTTGTCATAATTGCTGAAGACAATCCTTGTCTAACTTCATTTTGTATTTCAATTGCTGAATCAACACTGCCTGAATATTTAATTAAATACAAAATTGGAGCAAATGTCTCTTCTTGCACAATTTTTTTTGAGTGATCAATTTCAGCAATTACAGGCTTTACATAACATCCACTATCAAATTCTTCACCAGTTAATACCCCTCCTGGAACAAGAAAACTTCCTCCTTGTTCTTCTATCATATTTAATGCATTTAAATAATTATTAACAGCATCTTTATCAATTAAAGGACCAACATGGTTTGCCGAGTTAAGAGGATTACCTATTTTTATTTGTTTATATGATTCTTTTAGTGAACTTTTAACTTTTTCATAAATTTTTTCATGCACAATCAGCCTTCTTGTAGATGTACATCTTTGACCACAAGTTCCAACAGCTCCAAAAACAGTTCCCATCAACATCATTTTTAAATCTGCATCTGGCGTAACAATGATTGCATTATTCCCTCCTAATTCTAGTAATGTTTTACCTAATCTAGATCCAACCTTTTCTGCAACTTTTTTACCCATTCTAGTTGATCCAGTTGCAGAGATTAGAGGTATTCTGTTATCAGAAGATAGTAATTCACCTATTTTATAGTCTCCATTTATAAGAGAAGAAACTCCCTCAGGAATATGATTTTCTTTTAGGACATCTGAAATCAATCTTTGACATATTATACTACATAATGGAGTTTTTTCACTAGGTTTCCAAACAGTAACATTACCACAAACCCAAGCAAGGGCAACATTCCAACTCCATACAGCAACTGGAAAATTAAATGCTGAAATAATTCCAACAATTCCAAGAGGATGATATTGTTCATACATTCTATGTTCTGGCCTTTCAGAATGCATTGTAAGTCCATGAAGTTGTCTGGATAATCCAACTGCAAAATCACAGATGTCAATCATTTCTTGGACTTCTCCAAGCCCTTCTTGAAATGATTTTCCCATTTCATATGAAACAAGAGTTCCTAATTCTTTTTTATTATCTCTTAACTTTTCACCAAATTGTCGAACTAGTTCACCACGTTTTGGAGCAGGGATTTTTCTAAATTTTACAAATGCATCTTGGGCTGCATTTATAATATTTTCATAATCTTTTTCTGAACCAGTCTTAATTTTTCCAATGCTTTTACCATCAACTGGAGAAAAAGAATTAATAGATTCTCCATTTCCAAACCATTTTGATCCAGTAGAGCATCCTAATTCTTCATTTTTTATGTTAAGTTTTATCAAAGTGTCTTTAACCTCCATATAATTATAATTCTGAAATTCTTAATGTGTTTGTCATACCTTTTTTATCTATTGGCATTGATGTTAAATTAATTACTTTATCACCTTTTTGTAAATACTTGTTTTCTATTGCAATTTTATTTATTTCTTCTACAGTAGTATCAGTACTTTTAAAACCATCGTAAAAGAAAGCTTTTACTCCCCATAGAAGATTTAATTGTGTTAATATTCTTGTATTTGAGGTAAACACAAGTATATGTGTTGAAGGCCTCCAAGATGATATTTGAAATGCTGTATAACCACTATTTGTTAAAGTGCTTATAGCTTTAGCTTTAATATCATTTGCCATTTTAGCTGCACTAAAGCAAATAGATTTTGTTATATATCTTTTAGATTTCTGATCTTTAGGTCTTTTATTTGCAAGAGAAATTAAATTTGAGTTTTCTACTTTATTTATAATTGAAGACATTACTTTTATCACTTCTATAGGATACTCTCCGACAGAAGTCTCTCCTGATAACATAACTGCATCAGCACCATCCATTACAGAATTAGCAACGTCATTTACTTCAGCTCTATTGGGACTCATATTGTCCATCATGCTTTCCATCATTTGTGTTGCAATTATAACAGGAATTCTTGCTTTTTTTGCTTTTGTAACTAATCTCTTTTGAATTAAAGGAATTTCCGATGATTGAAGTTCAACACCAAGATCACCTCTTGCAACCATTAATCCACTTGAAACTTTCAAAATTTCATCAATATTTTTCAAAGCTTCTGGTTTTTCAATTTTCGCAATAACAGGAATACTATATTCAGAATTTTTATTAATTATTTTGACTAAACTTTCAATATCACTTCTCCTTCTAACAAAGGAAAGAGCTATCCAATCAACATTTTCCTTTATAGCTAAGATTGCATCTTTGATATCTTTATCTGTTAACGGAGATAATGAAATTTTTGTGTTAGGAAGATTAAACCCTTTATTAGAGTAGACATCTCCTCCTTGCATAACTTCTGCTTTAATTTGATTTTTTTTATTTGTACTTAATGTTTTTAAAATGATTTTTCCATCATCTAATAATATCTTTTCCCCTTCATTTATGTCTTTTGCAAGATTATCATAGCTTACATATAATTTTTTACTGTTACCAACTAATTGAGATTTACAATCTATGGTTATTTCATCTCCTATTTTAAAAGAAGAATTTTTTCTCATTCTACCTATTCTTAGTTTTGGACCTTGAAGATCAGCAATAATTGCGGTATTTAATGAGAGTTTTTTATCAATATCTCTTATACGTTTGATAATAGTTTTTACTTCATTATGTTTTGCATGTGAGAAATTAATTCTAAAAACATCCACACCTTCTATCATCATCTTTTCCATGATTGACGAAGATGAAGATGAAGGTCCAATAGTAGCAATTATTTTAGTTTTTTTAATTTTCTTCATAAGTCAAAATTTAAATTTTCTTCAATATCATATATTCTATAAACAAAAGATATTCCATTTACTTGTTTAAGAGTTTTAATTAGATTTTCTGAAGAATAAAAACAATTTTGTTTAATAAAAAAATCTACCTCTCTATACTTCTTAATCAAATATAATTCTTTTAATTCTGGATAGCTAAAAAGTCCCGTGATATCTTGATTAGTACCATTCTCCCCAGTTAGCTTATTAGAGAATAGTTCAAAATTTATACCTTTAGATTCAGATTTCCACCTATAGTGACTTGAATAAAAATGAGGTTCTAATTTTATATCTTTTTTTGAACGTTTGAATTCAGATTTTAATAAATAGTTAATGTTATAAGCTATTTGATAGTCCTTTAAACTAGAGTGCAATCCAATAAGTTTTAACTTGTCCTTTTTTAAAGGTTCTAAAAATAAAGTTTTATTGCTTTTATATTTTTTCAGTTTTACAATTATAATTTTTTAAATATAATACATGCATTATGCCCTCCAAATCCAAAAGTATTTGAAAGGGAGGCATTAACTTCTTTCTTTTGAGGTTTTGAAAAAGTTAAATTTAGTTTTGGATCAATATTTTCATCTCTATTAAAATGATTAATAGTTGGAGGAACCATGCTATTGTTCATAGATAGAATACAAGAAATTGCCTCTATTGCTCCAGAAGCCCCTAGAAGGTGACCAGTCATGGATTTTGTAGAATTAATATTCAGGTTATAAACTTCTTCTTGAAAGACTTCTTTGACAGCTTTAGTTTCAGCAATGTCTCCAAGTGAAGTAGATGTTCCATGCATATTAATTAAATCAATATCAGATGTATTTAATTTTGCATCATCAAGGCAGTGCTTCATAACTTTAATTGCTCCTTTTCCATCTGGGTGTGGAGCTGTCATATGGTATGCGTCACTAGATAAACCAAATCCAGAAACTTCTGCATACATTTTAGCACCTCTGTTTTTTGCATGTTCATATTCTTCAAGAATTAGAGCTCCTCCACCTTCTCCCAGGACAAAACCATCTCTATCCCTATCAAAAGGCCTAGATGCTGTTAAAGGATCATCATTTCTAGTTGAAAGAGCATGCATTGCATTAAAACCAGCGATACCAGAAATTGTAATTGGTGCTTCTGAACCTCCAGCTACAATAATATCTGAATACCCCATTCTTATATAATTCAAACCATCTACAATTGCATTTGCAGAGGATGCACATGCAGAAACTGTAGCAAAATTAGGTCCGTGGAACCCATACTTTATAGATATTAAACCTGGTGCAATATCCGGAATCATTTTTGGAATAAAAAAAGGATTATATCTTGGAGTTCCATCACCTTCTGCGAAGTTTAGAACTTCGTTTTGAAATGTTTCTAAACCACCTATGCCAGCTCCCCAAATAACTCCAACCTTATCATTATTTACTTTAGATTCAATTAATTTTGCATCTTCAACTGCTTCTTTTGCAACTATTAATGCATATTGGGTAAACTTGTCATATCTCCTAACTTCCTTTTTTTCAAAAAATTCTAATGGATTATATCCTTTTACTTCACATGCAAATTTTGTTTTGAATTTAGTCGCATCAAAGTGAGTAATATTACTAGAACCACTGGTCCCAGAAATAAGTCCATCCCAAAATTGATGTAGAGTGTTACCTATAGGAGTTAGAGCTCCCATTCCAGTTACTACAACTCTTCTTGGATTCATATTAATGAATTTACTTGGATTTATCTATAAACTCTATTGCTTGACCAACTGTAATAATATTTTCAGCTTGATCGTCAGGGATTTGAATATTGAATTCTTTTTCAAATTCCATAATTAATTCTACAGTGTCTAATGAATCAGCACCAAGGTCATTAGTAAAACTAGCCTCAGGAACCACTTCATTCTCATCAACACCTAACTTATCAACGATTATTGCTTTTATACTTGAAGAAATATCTGACATAACGTAATTATTTATGAGTTATATAAATCAAAATTAAAAAACTTTGAATAAAACTCTTCTTATAGTTCGAAAATATACCTTTATTTGTTAAATAAAAAAGTTTTTTTCTGAAAATTATCCATAGTTATTAAAATTTATGAAAAAGAAAATTATTCTTTTAATTTCAGGTAAAGGAACTAATGCTATAAATATTATAAATTATTTTAAAAATAGCGATTCAATAGAAGTGAGTCTAGTATTATGTAACAATAAAAGCTCACCTATTTTTCAGAATATTAAAAAATATAATCTCCCAGCAGAATTTTTCAACATACAAGATTTTGATTATGAAATTTTTGAAAAAATAAAAAAAATTAATCCAGATTTAATTGTACTAGCAGGTTTTTTAAAAAAAATCTCATCAAAGTATATTAATTTTTTTTCAAAAAAAATTATTAATATCCACCCATCTCTTCTTCCAAAATATGGAGGTAAAGGAATGTATGGGGTGCATATTCATAAAAAGGTTATAGATTCTAATGATAAAGAGACAGGAATCACAATTCATTTTGTTTCAAAGGAATATGATTCAGGCCAAATTATTTTTCAAAAAAAAATCAATATTAATAAGAAAGACGATGCATCATTAATTGAAAAAAAAGTTCATAATTTAGAATATGAGTATTATCCTAAAATAATAGGATCATTATTAGAAAGTTAAAATGACAAAGAAAATAAATATATACACAGATGGTTCTTCAATTGGTAATCCTGGACCTGGTGGCTATGGTATAATTATGATTTTAGAGGATGGCAAATATAAAAAAGAGCTTAGTAAAGGATTTAAATTAACCACAAACAATAGAATGGAACTTCTAGCAGTAATTGTTGCCCTTGAGACTATAAAAATTAAGAACTCTAATGTTGAAGTATTTACGGATTCAAAATATGTTTCAGATGCTGTTGATAAAAAATGGATTTTTGAATGGGAAAAAATAAACTATAAGAAGAAAAAAAATTCTGATTTATGGAAAAGGTTCTTATTAATATATAGAAAACATAATGTAACTTTTACATGGATTAAAGGTCATAATAATCATCCTGAAAATGAAAGATGTGATTATATGGCAAATAATTCAGCTAAAAGTTCTAATCTCATTAGTGATATATATTACGAAAAAAATATAAAAGGTTTATAATAAATATGAATAATAAGTTACTTATTGTAGCTAGTCTTGCTTATGATGGCATTGATACTGGAGAAATAAAAGTAGACCATGAATTAGGTGGAGCAGGAACTTATATTTGCTTATCTATTAAACACTTTAATTTATTTTCTGGAATTGTATCTGTTGTTGGAAATGATTTTAAAGAATCAGATATAAAATTATTGGAATCATGTGGTGTCAACTTGGATGGAGTGGAAATTAATTTAAACAAAAAAACATTTTATTGGAGATGCGTTTATAGGGATAATTTTAATGAGAGGGAGACCTTAGAAACTATACTCAATGTAATGGAAGATTTCAAACCAGTAGTTCCAATTGATCAGAGAGAACCAGATATTATGCTTTTAGGAAATTTACATCCAGAGATTCAGCTTTTAGCAATGAATCAAATTACTAATAAACCTAAAGCGATTATTTTGGATACTATAAACTTTTGGATTGAAAAATTCTGGGACACCCTAGAGAAAGTTATTAATAATGTTGATATAATTTCAATAAATGAAGAAGAATCATTATTAATTACTGGAGAAAAAGAGCTTGAAAAAGCTGCTAAAGTTCTTCATAACATGGGCCCTAAATATGTGATTATTAAAAAAGGAGAAGATGGGGCAGAGCTATTTGGTGAAGGAAAAAAATATTTTGCGCCGGCATATAAAATAACTAAAGTTGTTGACCCTACAGGTGCTGGAGATTGCTTTATAGCAGGTATAGCAGGATATCTAGCTGAAACAAATGAGATTTCTTTTGAGTCTTTAAAGTCAGCAATATATTATGGAACAAGTATAGCATCATTTAACTTAGAAAAGTTAGGAACTAAAAACTTATTAAATTTGCCGAAGAACAAAATAGAAGAAAGAATTAATACATTAAAAAAGCAGAGTGAGTGATCATCTAAAACATGAGTGTGGAATAGCGCTCATTCACCTTAAGCGCCCTATATCATACTATAGAAAAAAATATGGATCAAATCTTTATGGGGTAGATAAGATGTTTTTAATGATGGAAAAGCAAAAGAATAGAGGTCAGGATGGTGCTGGATATGCAAGTATAAAATTTGATCTTAATCCTGGTCAGAAATATCTCTATAGAGCTAGATCATATAATTCACAGGCAATTCATGATGTATTTAAAAAAATTAACAAAAAAATATTTCAATTTATTAATTCTAATAAATCATTAAATAAAAATTCTAAAACATTCTACTCTCAATTACCTTTTGTTGGACAGGTTATGCTTGGACATGTTAGATATGGAACGTATGGGAAGAACTCAATAGATTATGTTCAGCCTGTTATGAGGCAAAATAACTGGATGTATAGAAATTTAATTATGGCAGGTAATTTTAACATGAGTAATAATGATGAACTTTTTAATAGCTTAGTTAAGCTTGGTCAGCACCCGAAAGAACAGTCAGACACAATTACAATAATGGAAAAAATTGGACATTTTTTAGATACTGAAGTTTCTTTGATTTATGATAAGTTAAAGGATGGAGGTTACAGTAAAGAAGAGATGCCTCCATTAATTGAGGATAAACTTAATATTGTAAAAATTCTAAAAAATTCTTCAAAAAACTGGGATGGAGGATATGTAATTGCTGGAATGCTTGGGCATGGAGATTCATTTATATTAAGAGATCCATCTGGCATAAGACCTGCATTTTATATGGATAATGATGAAGTTGTTGTTGTTGCTTCTGAAAGACCTGCAATCCAAACCGTATTTAATGTTTCATATCAAAAAATTAAGGAGATCCCACGAGGTAATGTTTTGATTATAAATAAAAAAGGAAAGATTGCGCTAAAACAAATTTTAGAACAAAAAACAAATAAAGCTTGTTCTTTTGAAAGAATATACTTCTCAAGGGGAAGTGATGCTGATATCTACAAAGAGAGAAAAGAATTAGGTATCAGACTATTCCCGCAAGTTAAAGATGCAATTAAATCAGACTTTAAGAATACTGTTTTTTCTTTTATCCCTAATACGGCTGAAACATCTTTTTATGGCTTGCTTTCTAGAGCTAAAAGGTATAATCCAAGAATTGAAAAGGTTGCAATTAAAGATGCAAAATTAAGAACGTTTATCTCTGAGGATAAAGGAAGAGATGATTTGGTAGCACATGTCTATGATATAACTTATGGAGTAATATCTAATAAAGACACTCTTGTAATAATAGATGATAGTATTGTAAGGGGAACTACTTTAAGAGAGAGTATATTAAAAATGCTTATTAGACTTAATCCAAAAAAGATAGTAATTGTTTCAAGTGCACCTCAAATAAGATATCCTGATTGTTATGGAATAGATATGTCTAGGCTAGACAAGTTTATTGCTTTTAAGGCAGCCCTTGAGCTACATAAAGAAAAAAAAACATATAATAAAGTAATAAGTAAGGTATATAAGAATTGTTTAAAAGCATTATCAGCTAAAGGGGATATAGAGAAAAATTTTGTTAAGGATATATACAGGCCTTTTTCTCCTGAACAAATTTCAAAAAAGATGTCAGAAATGCTTTTAGGTAATGAATCAAAAGTTAAGCTTCAAATAATTTTTCAAAAAATAGAAAATTTACATAAATCTTGTCCTAATCATAAGGGAGATTGGTATTTTACCGGTAATTACCCAACAGTTGGGGGCAATAAGGTTGTTAATCAGGCATTTATAAATTTTGTTGAGCATAAAACAGGAAGGGCCTACTAGCCTGTACTATAACAAAAAATAATTTCAAAATAAGTTTTGTTTATTAAAAAAAAATACTACATTGGTTTTACCAGAACATAAGTAGGTTAAGTTCATGGTAAGATTTGGGGCAAAAAAGGGAGAATTTATTCTCCCTTTTTTATTATTTAAAGCTCAAATATTTATTATTTACCTCATTCCAATTAATTACATTAAAAAATGCTTCAATATAATCAGGTCTTCTATTTTGATAATTCAGATAATATGCATGTTCCCAAACATCCAGACAAAGAATAGGGTTACCCCCACATCCATTTTCCATAATAGGATTATCTTGGTTTGGAGTTGAACAAATCTCTAGAGTTCCACCTTCATGAACACAAAGCCATGCCCAACCAGAACCAAATCTAGTAGCAGCTGCTTTTTTAAAGTTTTCTTTAAAGTTTTCAAATGAATTAAAATTTGAATTAATTGCTTCAACGATATCACCAGTTGGATTACCTCCACAATTTGGACCCATTATTTCCCAAAATAAATTGTGATTGAAATACCCTCCTGCATTATTTCGTAAAGGCTTGTTATCTAGATCTAGATTTTTTAAAATTTCTTCTATAGTGTTGTTTTCAAGTTCAGTTCCACTAATAGCATTATTTAAGTTATTTGTATAACCATTATGATGTTTGCTATAATGAATCTCCATTGTCTTCGCATCAATGTGAGGTTCCAGCGCATCAAATGAATAATTAAGTTTTGGTAATTCAAAAGCCATAATATTTAATTTTCTATAAAATTACAATCTTTTTATGATTCAAATAACTAAATCTATATTTTAGTAATATTAGATATATGGATTATTCATTTAAAATTATAAACTCATCAGCTGGATCAGGGAAAACATTTAAACTGGCGATTGAGTATATATCAAAACTATTTAGTAAGCACAATGATGAGCATTTTAAATCAATGTTAGCTTTAACTTTTACAAATAAAGCTTCTGCTGAAATGAAATACAGAATACTTCTTTTTTTAAATGATTTGAAACACCAAAGAGATGCAATTGTGTTAGAACAAATTTTAAAAACAACTAATCTAGATGAATCTGCCATTCAAAAAAGATCCTCCACTATTTTGGAAAAAATTTTATATAACTATTCAAACTTTAATGTTAT
>CAYTIE010000008.1:0-43312 GCA_964437815.1 uncultured Flavobacteriaceae bacterium | reverse complement strand
AATAATCCTACAGGTCTTGTCTATTCAAAAACTACAATAACCAAAATAGCAGATCTTGCAGCAATCCATGATGTTAGTGTAATTGTCGATCAATTGTACTCTAGAATGTTATATAGTGGTGAAGACTATACTCATCTTCGTTCTTGTGATGTTCAGCCTGAAAATCTTATTACTATCATGGGGCCATCAAAAACTGAATCTCTTAGCGGATTTCGCCTTGGAGTTGCATTTGGTACACCAAAATTGATTGAAAGAATGGAATCCCTTCAAGCAATTGTTTCTTTGCGTGCTGCAGGATACAATCAAGCAGTTCTTGATACTTGGTTTCAGGAACCTTTAGGCTGGATGGAAAATCGTATTCAGGAACATGAATCAATAAGAGATGCACTGCTACAAACTTTCAGGGCTGCTAATATCTATACAGCAAGTCCACAGGCTGGCAGCTATATTTTTCCACAACTACCCCCCCTTCGTGTAGATCTATATACTTTTATACATTTACTGCGTTATCAGGCAAATGTGATAGTTACGCCTGGAACAGAATTTGACCCAGCTTGTATGGATAGTATCCGACTAAACTTTTCACAGGATTATTCTGCAGCAGATGCAGCAGCGAAACGAATTGTAAAAATGGTAGAAATTTACCGCAAATGAACAAATCTCTATTAGATTATTAATTTGAAAATCAGTAGTCTCTTAATTTATATATTTATTTCAACAAATTTGTTGTACACTCAGAATAAATATGAGTTAATGAATCTGTTTAATTCAGATCATAACTCTGAAGTT
This sequence comes from uncultured Flavobacteriaceae bacterium, assembly GCA_964437815.1. GTDB lineage: Bacteria > Bacteroidota > Bacteroidia > Flavobacteriales > Flavobacteriaceae > Marisimplicoccus. Next base: position 42,523 of record CAYTIE010000008.1, on the reverse strand, counting down.
TCTTGTTATAGAATACCTTCAATAATTACTGCATCAAATGGAGATTTAATTGTAGCTATTGATGAAAGAGTTCCATCATGTGGAGATTTGAAATGGAACGATGATATAAATATTGTAATGAGAAAGAGTTTAGATAATGGTAACACATGGACTCAAATTAGGACTATAGTTGATTACCCTAAAGGAAAGTCTGCTTCTGACCCTTCAATGATTTTTGATGAAGTAACAAATACAATTTTTCTTTTTTTTAATTTTATGAATCATATAGATGAAAAAGATAAATATTATCTTAAATACATTTCATCAAGTGATTATGGAAAATCATGGTCTGATCCGGTTGATATTACCAATCAAATTTCAAAAAAAAACTGGAGTAATGACTTTAAATTTATCACTTCTGGTAGAGGTTTTCAGGCAAAAGATGGAACCCTTTTACACTGCTTAGTCAATCTTCAAAATGGAACCCATGTTTTTGGAAGTAATGATAATGGAAAGACATGGTTTATTTCAAAAACACCTGTTATTCCAGGAGATGAATCAAAAATAATTGAACTCTCAGATGGAAGTTGGATGGTAAATTCAAGAGTAAATAACTCAGGGTACAGATACTCTCATATTTCAACCGATTTTGGAAATACTTGGAATTCAAAAAAAGAAATAGATTTAATTGATCCTGGATCCAATGCTAGCTTGATTACATATAATTATAATACTAAAAATTTTTTATTGCTATCTAATATTAATGACAAAAAAGAAAGAAAAGAATTAGTAATTAGGTATAGTTTGGATGAAGGTAATTCTTGGTCAGCTCCTAAAATTATTTATAGAATGGAGGCAGCTTATTCTTCTATGACAGTTTTATCTAATGGTGATATAGGATTATTTTTTGAAGCTGATAATTATAGAAATAACTTTTTCACTAGAATCAAACTTGATAAAATTTTAGAATTTTAGTTTTAATTATCATTAAATAGGTAATAAATCATAATTCCATTATTAAAATGGTATCAATAGAATTTATTTCTTTTTTATCTAAAATTAAATGTAATCCAGTTTTTGTCTTTTTATATGAGACTTTTTTGTTTGATTTTAAATAGGAAATTTTTTTGAATTTTGATTTAAATCCTTCGATATAATATTCTGATTTATTATTATCCAATAAGTGTATATATACGATGTTGCCATTTTGAGTTGAAGCAATCTCATCACTTGGAGATATCGGTCCCCTTTTCGTGTTATATATTGTTTGACCATTTTGTTTTACCCATCTACCAATTTTCTTAAGAGATTCAATATGTTCCTCTTGAATTTTCCCATTTGGCATTGGACCAACATTTAGAAGAAGATTACTTCCATATCCAGCTGCTTTTACTAAATATTGTATTAGTTCTTTTTCAGATTTATTTTTTCTGTCTTTTAAATTAAACCCCCATGAACCATTTATTGTTTCACATACCTCGAGAGGTAAGTTTCCAATATCATCAGCTGAAGTGGCAAAATCTTTTGTTCCTTTTCCAGGAAGATCTTTTTCAAACATTTGAAAATCTTCACCCGGATTAGGTGACAAATGGTGATTACTGCCTATAAGAGCCTGTGGTTGTAGATTATGGATTAATTCATAAACCTCCTTTAGTTTAAAATCTGCATTTAATTTTCCAAACCTTTTTCCATCCCATTCATGTTGATCCCATTGACCATCAAACCATATTCCGCCAATTTCTCCATAGTTTGTAAGTAATTCTGTAAGTTGAGCTTTCATAAACTCTATATAATCATTCCAATTTCCTTCCCCTCTTCCACTAATTCCATTCCCAGTTCTACCTCTTGGAAAGTAATCATCTCTATACCAATCTAATTGAGAATAATAAAAAAATAATTTGATTCCCTCTTTTCTGCATGCATCGGACAGCATTTTTAAAATATCTTTTCCATAGGGCGTTTTATCAACTATATTATAGTCAGAGGCAGCAGAGTCAAACATTGAAAAACCATCGTGGTGTCTGCTTGTTATTGTAATATATTTCATTCCAGTTTCCTTCGCCAACTTAACCCATTCTTCAGCATCGAACTCAGTTGGATTGAAAAAGCTAGTTAATCTTTCATATTCTTTTATTGAAATATTTTGATTGTTCATTACCCATTCCCCATCTCCTAAAACACTATAAACACCCCAATGAATAAAAAGTCCAAATTTTGCATCTTCAAACCATTTCCTAGCTTCAAGATTTTCTTTGCTTGGTGAGTAATCTTGTTGAGCATTTGACAAGCTTACAGTAAAACAAATAATTATAATAATTAATTTTTTCATAATATTAATTTTTTATTTCTGGGTAACATGGGAAGAATGCTTCAAAAGCCTCTTTAGAGGTATAAAATGATCTAGGAAAATACTCTCCCATAACTTCTTTCTCTGTCCCAATTTGTTTTATATTTTGAATCGAATGTTTAAAATCAGGTGAGGCGAGTAGATTACGAATTTGCAAAACTCCAATATCCTTATCATTTACACCATCTCCATCATCAGCAATAGGAAGCCAACCATAGCCACATCCAACTCTTGCATTTCTGGGGCGATCCTCTTCTCGACTAACAACAACAACAAATTCTCTATTTTCATTAATAGGAAGTTGTTCGTCAAAAAAGCAATCGTTAACTCTAGTATTTGCAAATCCTTGAACTGAACATAGTGACCAATAAACAAGTTCTTCACTAGTCATTTTTTCATTGCCATTCCATGTCTTAGGAGTATTAGGGATCTTACCATTTAAAACAAAAACTTTTCCAAATTTTCTATTAATAAAAGTTCGGATGTAATTATTATCTACATTGGGATAAAATCCACCCGTACTTTTTCGGGTATTATCAGGCATTTCACCGGTATACATGCCAATTAAAAATTTTCTATCATATTGTAAATACCAAGTTGGAGGATTAGTAGCAGGATGGCCAAAAGGTCTGTTTTCAATACTTGTAATCTCATAATACTTCTCTAGAGTAATACCTACAGCATCAGGTTTGATTTGTATAGGTTGCATAGTTTTAAGCAATTGACAGGCCTCAGACCCTCTGTAAACTGTTCCATCAGCCATGGTTAGTATTGGTGAAGGAAGTCCAACATCACCTGTTTCATTAGTTCCTTTGTCAGGAACATAGATTCTGTATACAACAGACTGTTGATCTCTAGCATATGAAGGGGCGTGAAGAGTATTTTGAATTCTGGTTTTTAAATCAATTTGATCTTCAAGAGTTGGTTTTAACAATTTGATTCCTTCTGCTTGAAGAGAAGGAGCAGATTCATTCTTTATTTCTATTTTATATGATCGCTTATCAGAGTTTCTATCAGCATCTTCCAAAAATGGATTTTGATTTCCTGAGTCAGCATTTATTAAATAGTCTGCTATAGATTCTTGAGGGATACCTCTTCCGTCATAACTTATAAATGACATATATCTTGAGTGTGGAAATTCACCTTCCAATTCAAGTTTTGCCCCTTTTGGAATTGTAAAAACAGCACTCCAATAAAAAACACCAGCATCTGGATATGCAATATTTATATAAGGATCAGAACTTACAGGTCCCCTTGACCAAAAGCATGTTCTATCTCCAGGTATGGCTAATTGATTATCCTTATCCTCATTTATTTGTGGTTTACACATGATGAAAAAAAATGGAAGGATAAAATAAACTAAGACTTTAGAATCTAACATAATAGCCAAAAAATATATAAAACAAAAGTATCAAAATCTATTCAATAGTTCCAGGTTCTCTTATATTATTCCCTATACGATTATTTAAATCGTCCCCTAGATCATTTCTTGCTATTTCAGCTAAGTCTTCAAGCTCTTTGACAATATCTGGATAGAGTTCTTTTACATTATATTCTTCACCAGGATCTCTTCTAAGATTATAAAGTGCATATTCTGCAGTAAATCTAGAATAAGGGCCAGGATGACCATCGTTTTTAGGGAGTACATTTTTATAAGAGCGACTTTCATGAGGGAATACTAACTTCCAATTATCTTTTCTTACCGCTTCTAAATTATTTTTTCCATAATAATAGTATAGGTGATCTCTAGGATTAGAATTTACTGTTCCCTCAAGGGTGGAAGATATATCAACACCATCTATTTTATGTTTAGGAAGTTCAGATGAAACTATATTAGCAATTGTAGGTAAAACATCAATTGTAGCTGCAATTTTATTTGAGATGCTTCCAGGTTTAATTACTTTTGGCCACTTCATTATTGTTGGTACTCTTTGCCCCCCTTCAAAGCTTGTTCCTTTACCTTCTCTAAGTCCTGCAGTAGATCCTGCATGATTACCAAAGTTTAACCATGGCCCATTATCACTTGTAAAGATTACAAGTGTGTTTTCTTCCAAATTGTTTTCTTTTAATGCTTTTACTATTTCGCCAATTGACCAATCAATTTCCATCATTAAATCACCATACAGACCTTGAGAACTTTTTCCCTTAAATTTATTTGATACAGCTATAGGAACATGAGGCATAGAATGAGGTACGTATAAAAAGAATGGGTTGTCTTTATTATTTTTTATAAATTCAACAGACTTCTCAGTGTATAAGGTTGTTAGTTTAGCCTGATCTTCTAATGTTCTAATTTCATCAATTTTCTTGAAGTCTTCAATTAAAGGTAATTGTGGGTAAGACTTTTTCCTCCAATCAGATGTGTCAGATATTTGATTTCCATCAAAATCAACAGGCCACATGTCATTTGAATAAGGCAACCCTAGAAAGGTGTCAAAACCATGATTTAGAGGAAGAAATTTTTCTTGAAACCCTAGATGCCATTTTCCAAATATAGATGTTGCATACCCTTTTTCTCTTAATAACTCAGCTATTGTAATTTCATTTTCATTGAGACCTGTAGTTGAGTATGGCATTAATGCTCCGCTTATTCCTATTCTATTTGAATAGCATCCTGTTAATAGAGCAGCTCTTGATGCACTACAAACTGCTTGTACTGAGTAGAAATTAGTAAACAACATTCCTTCTTTTGCAAGTCTGTTTATATGTGGAGTTTCATAATTTATAGATCCGAACGGCATTATATCTCCGTATCCTAAATCATCCATAAATATTAAAACGAAGTTTGGGTTTTCAATTGAAGAAATGTTCTCCAATGTTTTGTCTTCAGAACAACTAAGAAGGCATAGTGATAAAATAAATAGTATTTCTTTCTTCATAATAATTAATTAAGATAAATTTAAAAAAATATATACTAATCAACATTTTGATTCCTATCTTAGTCTATATGGACCAAAAAAAGAAATATTATAACCAATTAACAAGAAGGTCATTTATTAAGAAGACAGGGCTAACTACTTCTTTATTTTCAATTTATCCTTTATCTTTTTCATCGATTTCTTGTAATTCAACTGATGATAAACGAATAATTGTAGTAGGTGCAGGACTAGCTGGTCTCACTTGTGCTTATGAATTAGATCAAGCTGGATTTAATGTTCTTTTGATTGAGGCCCGTTCTCGTCCAGGTGGAAGAGTAAATACCTATAGAGAAACTTTTTCTGATAATTTATATTCTGAAATGGGAGCTGAATATGTAGATAGTTCAGATACACATATTCATGAATATTGTAAAAGGTTCGATTTAAAAGTTCTGCCGGCAAAACAGTATGATGGTGTATATGTAAAAGGTCAGAGTTTATCTATTGAAGGGTTAAAATCTGGAAGAGATTTACTACCCTTTAAAGGGGCTTCGGAAGGTAAATTATTTGGTCAAGAAGTTCAGTATATACAAAAGTGGATAGACCTAGTCGAACAAAAGGGCATGAATTCTCCAGAGGTACAAGCATTGGATAAGATATCAGTTGAAGATATTCTTAAGGAAGGTGGAGCTACAAAAGATATTATTGATTTATATACTTATGCAAATGCAACAGAAGAGACTGCTCTTCCATCAAAAATGTCTGCGTTGCATATGGTATTGTCTAATACAAGAACATCAAACTTTAGTGAAAATACAGTTGAAGGAAGAATCTTTGGAGGAAATGATCAGCTACCTAAAACACTTGCAAAAAAAATAGATACAAAAATTATGTATAATAGACCTTTACAACGTCTTGAGTATGATTCTAATGGGATTACTGCAACTGTTAAAGAAAATCAAAGACTTGTCCAGATTCAAGCAAAAAAATGTGTATTGGCAATACCTGCATCCATATTAAAAAACATAGATATTAACCCTAGTTTTTCTATGGAAAAGACAAATTGTATTAACAATCAACAATATGGACATGCAATGAAAATAGCGATGCAGTATAAAAAAAGATTTTGGGATTATAAAAACTCTATTGGACAACGTATTTTTACTGATACCCCACTTCGAAGGGTTTATCATTTTTCAATTGATCAAACAGGTCCAAGGGGAATATTACTAAGTTTTACTTCAGGAGAAGATGCAATAAAACTAGGAAAACTAGATAATAATAAAAGACTTGATATAGCTAAGAGTACTTGTAGTGACATGTGGCCAGAAACGTCAAATTATTGGGAGAAGGGAGTTGTAAAATATTGGAATGAAGACCCTTGGGTAAAAGCAAGTTATTCTTTTGCTGGGCTGGGGCAGAAAGGGTTTAGAGAGATATTAGCTGAACCAGAGGGGCCTGTTTTCTTTGCTGGTGAACACACGGCAATACAAAGAGCTTCTATGAATGGTGCAATAGAATCTGGTCTGAGAGTAACAGAAGAAATTAAAAGGACACAGATATAATATTATCTAATTTAAAAAGGGAGTTTATTTAAATCAACATTACCTCCTGAGACTATTACTCCCACCTTTTTATTATTAAAAAACTTTTTGTTTTTTAAAACTGCTGCTAATGAAGGTGCGCAAGATGGCTCACATACAATTTTTAATCTTTCCCACATAATTCTCATTGATTCAATTATTTCATCTTCAGTTACTGTAATAATTGAGTGAACTTCTTTTTGTATTATTGGAAAGTTTTTGTCTCCTAATTGAGTATTTAGTCCATCAGCTATTGTTTTTGTAGTACTATTTGTTTCTATTTTTCCGCTTTTTAGAGATCTATATGCATCATCAACAACTGATGGTTCAGCCCCAATAACAGAACAATTTTGACCAAAATATTTTGCTGCTAGTGCACTCCCAGCAATTAGTCCTCCTCCTCCAACTGGAGTTATAACGTATTCTAAAGAATTATAATCTTCCAAAAGTTCTTTGCAAGCAGTACCTTGACCTAAAATAACATCATTATCATTTGAGGGATGAATAAAAGTTGCACCTTTAGATCTTACAATTTCTTGTGCAGTAGCTTCTCTTGATTCTACATTTGATTCAGATTCAATTAATTCACCTCCATACCCTTTTACGGCAGTTTTTTTTATTTCTGTTGCATTTGAGGGCATTACTATATATGATTTTACACCTATACTCTGAGCTGCCAAGGCCAAAGCCTGTCCAAAGTTTCCAGATGAATGTGTTACAACTCCATTTGATTTTTTATCTGCAGGAAGCTGAAGGATAGCATTTGTAGCTCCTCTCATTTTGAATGCTCCCATCTTTTGGAAGTTGTCACATTTAAAATATATTTCTGCTCCTGTCATGTTATTGATTTGACTAGAGGTAATAACAGGAGTATTATGTATATAAGGTTTGATTCGATTATGACATTCAATTAAGCTGGTCTTATCCATAACTAATATTTTATTTTTTTATTGAAAGTTTGTATTCTTCAATTACAGATTTAGGAATAGGGTAGTAGCCATTATTAAAAATTAATTCTTTTTTATTGTTAGACTTTTCAAGTTTTACATAAAGATCAGATACTTTATTTATTTCTATACAATCGTCAACATCATATAAATCATCTGTGTGAACTTGGTCTAGTCCAATCATCATGCTCTCTTTTGCTCTTTTTTTAATTCTTACTTTATTTGGCCCAACCATAAATCTACTTTCATGTAACTCTTCAAATTTATTAGGATCATACGCGCCAAGATTTATAAAGTATAATTTGTTATTGTTTTCAATTTTGTTTTCACTTAAAGACACTTTATATCCATCAACATTAGATAATTCAACCCAAGAATCAATATGAAGTTTATCAGGAATTCCAAACCATTTATCTAATAAGTCTAAATATGTTTCTTCAATGCTATTACCACATGTAAAAACAACATCATGAAGTTCTGTATTACATTTTATTGCTCTACCACCCAAAAACACTGAAAATAATTTCATAATTCTAATTTATAAACCTTATCGGAGGGTTAGTCTAATATACTAATTATTCATTTTTATTCATAAAATCTTATCTTTCAATATGTTTAGATTTATAATATCATTTCTAACTTTGATATCAGTATTAAGTTGTAATAAAAACACTAAAGTGATGATTATAGGTCATAGAGGAGCCATGGGACATATTGCTGAAAACACAATTCCTTCAATAAAGAAGGCTATGGAATTAGGAGTAGATGGTATTGAGATTGATGTTTTTAGATGTAAAACTGGTGAATTAGTTGTTTTTCATGATGAGAAACTTGATAGGCTAACAAATTCACCAGGGTTTATAGAGTCTCTTGAATTAGACTCAATAAAAAATATATTAGTTCTAGATAAATATAGAATTCCAACACTGGAAGAGGTTTTACAATTGATTGATGGACAGGTTAAGTTAAATATTGAGCTTAAAGGTTATGAAACTGCATCTCCAACAAACCATTTGATTAATCAATATATTAATAAAGGAGGCTGGACAGATGATAAATTTATTATTTCGAGTTTCAAATGGGATGAATTAGAAAAGTTTAGATCTATAAACAAAACTGTGTCGATTGCTATTTTAACTGAATTTGATCCTATTGAAGCAATTCCTATTGCTAAAAAATTAGATGCATTAGCAATAAATCCTAATTATAAGTCTTTAAATGAAGATAATATAAATGAAATTCATGCGAATGGTTTTAAAATCTTCTCTTATACTATAAATGAGTTTAGTGACATAAAAAGAATGATTGAACTTGGAGTAGATGCTATAATTACAGATTATCCTGAAAGGGTTAATTAAGATTATTTTATAAATCCTAGTTCTATTTGTACTAAGGTATCAAAATCGATAATTTTAATTTTTTTTCCTTGTAAATCGATTAATTTTTCCTTTTTAAAATTTGAAATCATTCTAATACATCCTTCTTTAGATGTTCCTAGAATATTTGATATATCTCTTCTTGAAAGATATAGATTAATAAAACCTTTCTTATTACGGCCAAAATTATTATCAAGATAAATTAATAATTGAGCTAAACGTTGCTTAAGACTTTGTTGAGCCATATTTATTAATCTATTATCAGATTCCTTTAATTCATTTGATATATGTAATAGTAGAGATTTAGTAAATCTTTTGTCATCTATTAATTTTGAAATTTGTTCTTTTGGTATGAAACATACTTCCATATTATTAAGAGCAACTGCACTAAGATTAGTTTTTTTGCCAGAAACTAAAGTTCTATGGCCAAGAAGTTCTCCTTTCGAAGCAATTCTAATAATTTGATCTTTTCCATTATCACTAATTTTAGACAATTTTGGATTTCCTTGTTTAACACAGTATAGTCCTTTGAGAGTTTGACCTTCCTTAAAAATAGATTCTCCTTTATTAATAGTTAAAGTTTCTTTACAGTCAGCTATATGGGCAAGTGTTTTATTATCCAAATCTTTTAAAGAGTTTAAATGCCTGACTATACAACTCTCACATCTGCTTTCTTTATTCTTTTTTGGATGTTTAATTTTTAATTTGTTGACCATATAGTAAAGTTACAAAAAAGATGATATTTCTCATGTTTTTTATAAATAAGCATTCATAATTTTGATTAAAAAATGATAAAAATGATAAATAAAATAAAAAATTTATTGATAATTCTTATTCTTATAGGTTGTGGAAGTGATGTAAATGAAGAGAAGGAAAAGTTTAGTTATGAAAGAACTAAGCCTAATAAAGTTGTAGAGACAGTTTCAATTAATGATGACGTCAACACTAATGCTTCTGATTTAGTTGATTTGTCTAACAAGGGAATTGGCCCCATTAAAAATATCACTTTAAATTCTGAAGTAAATCATGTATTGGCTCAAACAGGAGCAGATATTTATAAAAAGATGTGTAGTGCTTGTCATAAAATTGGGAAAAAATTTATTGGTCCTCCACCTAATGGTATTTTGGGAAGAAGAACTCCAGAATGGGTTATGAACATGATTCTAAATCCTGAAGAAATGGTTATAAAGGATCCAATTGCAAAAGACCTGTTAATTGAGTTTAATGGTGCGCCCATGGCTAATCAAAATATAACAGAGGATGAAGCTAGAGCGATTGTTGAATATTTCAGAACATTAAATTAATTAAATATGAAAGGAAAATTAAATATGAAAGGAAAATCTTTAGCATACACTATTTTTATTGTTTTAACATTGAGTATACTGTTAATTTATCTATTAGAATACATGTCATCTATAGATGTAGATACTAATGAAAATTTATCTTTAAGTGAGTACAGTAATGACTCTGAGAATAGTTCATATATTAAAGAGGGGCAGGCATTTATAGATGATGCATCAAATGCTAATACAGTCCTACATGTTGCAATAAATTCTAATGATCATTCAACATTAGTTGCTGCTGTGCAAGCTGCAGATTTAGAAAATTCTCTTGTTAATGCTGGACCTTTAACTGTTTTTGCCCCAACTAATGATGCTTTCGATAAACTTCCACCAGGAACTGTCTCTAATTTGCTTAAAAAAGAAAACAAAAACAAACTTGCTTTTATTTTGAAGCATCATGTAACACCAGGAAATTATTCTAAAGATTTTATAAAAAAATTTAAACAACTTGGACAAGCAAGTAATGAAAATGTTTCTATTAAGGTAAAAGGAGATGATGTATATATAGGAGAAGCTAAAATAATAGCAAGTGTCAAAGCTTCAAATGGAGTTGTTCATATAATAGATAAGGTTATTCTTCCGTAATGAGTTATATAGGTAAAAAGTTTCCAAACATTAATTTAAATTCAGTTACAGCTGATTCTAGGGAGTCAATTGTAAATTTATCTAACCCGCCAAATAAAACTTTACTTTTTTGGTACCCTATGGATTTTACATACGTATGTCCTACAGAATTGCATGCTTTTCAAAACCAATTAGGTGAATTTGAAAGAAGAGGGGTAAGTATTTATGGAGCATCATGTGACACAATTAAAGTTCATTTAGCTTGGTTAAAAACTCCTATATGCAAAGGAGGTGTTGAAGGCATAACATTTCCTTTAATTTCAGATATAAATAGGATCTTATCTAAAAGGTTAGGAATACTAGATAAACAAAATATATCATACAGAGCTACATATCTAATTGATGAGAATGGTAAGGTGTTTTATGAATCAATTAACGATATGCCTATTGGCAGGGATATTAAAGAATTTATTAGAATTATAGATGCTAAACAACATAATGAAAAATTTGGAGAGGTTTGTCCAGCAAATTGGAGATTGGGTAAAAGAACAATGGAGGAATCTAACGCAGGAGTAATAAAATATTTTTCTGTAAATCATGATAATAAAAAATAAATAACTAAATAACTATAAAAACAAAAAAATGAAAAATTTAATTAAATCATCATTTATATTTATTACAATAACTTCATTATTAATAAGTTGTAGTAGTAAAGATTCATCAAAAACTAATAGCGCATTAGGATATAATGCTGCAGAAAAAGTATACGTTCCCCCAGGTGAGCACGACGAGTTCTATGCCTTTATCTCAGGTGGATTTAGTGGTCAGTTGTCAGTTTATGGGTTGCCATCTGGAAGGTTATTTAAGATTATTCCTGTTTTCTCAGTTGATGCAGAGAAAGGATTTGGTTTTAATGAAGAGACCAAGAATCTCTTAAATACCTCGTTTGGATTTATTCCTTGGGGGGACTCACATCATCCTGATATTTCGCAAACTGATGGTAAGTTAGATGGTAGGTGGGTTTTTATTAATGAAAATAATACACCTAGAATTGCAAAAGTTGATTTATCTGTATTTGAAACAACAGAGATAATTGAAATACCTAATACAGCAGGTAATCATAGTTCATCTTATGTAACAGAAAACACTGAGTATGTTATAGCTGGAACTCGTTTTTCTATTCCTTTCCCACAAAGAGATATGCCAATAAAAGATTATAAAGGAAATTTTAAAGGGGCTCTTTCATTTTTAGAAGTAGATCCAGATCATGGAAATATGAATCTTTCTTTTCAAATTATGATGCCTGGTTTTGACTATGATAAGGCTCATCCAGGAAGAGGAGATTCTCATGGATGGTTTTTTTACACTACATATAATACAGAAGAAGCATATTCTTTATTAGAAGTAAATGCTTCCCAAAATGACAAAGATTTTATTGCAGCAGTTAATTGGAAAAAAGCAGAAGAGTATATTAAACAAGGGAAATTTAAAACATTTAAGACAAATTATGCCCATAATATATATGATGAGTCCACCCAAACAGCAAATACTAATTGGATTAAAGAAGTAAAAATTCTTGATCCTGCTGATTTACCTGGACTAGTATACTTTCTTCCTACTCCCAAATCACCTCATGGTGTTGATATTGATCCTTCTGGAGAGTATATAGTAGGAAGTGGAAAACTTTCATCAGATGTTACAGTTCATTCTTTCTCAAAAATGATTAAAGCAATTGAGGAGGAAAAGTTTTCAGGAGAAGCTTATGGTATACCAATTATTGATTTTGAAGCTGTCCATGCAGGAAGCGTTAAACAAGCTGGTTTAGGACCATTACATACTGAATTTGATGATAATGGCTATGCATACACATCTTTTTTTATTTCATCTGAATTAGTAAAATGGAAATTAGGTACTTGGGAAGTGATAGACAGAAAGCCTTCATTTTATTCTGTTGGACATTTAATGATTCCAGGAGGAAATTCTGGATCTCCTTTTGGAAAATATGCTCTTGCTATGAACAAAATAACAAAAGATAGATATTTACCTACTGGTCCTGAGGTAACCCACTCAGCTCAATTATATGATATTACTGGGGATAAGATGGAAATGTTATTAGATTTTCCAACAGTTGGAGAGCCTCATTATGCAGCTGGAATTCCTGCTGATATTATTAAACCACAATCAAAAAAAATATATAAACTTGAAGAAAACAAGCACAAATATGCTACTTTTTCCCCATCTGACACTAAAGTTGTGAGAAATGGGAAAGAAGTACATATCTATATGACCACAATTAGAAGTCATTTTACACCTGATAACATTGAAGGAGTTAAGGTTGGAGACAAGGTCTTTTTTCATATAACAAATTTAGAACAAGACTATGATGTTCCCCATGGAGTTGCCATGATTGGAGCTAATACATCTGAAATATTAGTAATGCCAGGTCAAACAGAGACCTTTATTTGGGAGCCCAAAAAGGTAGGCGTATGGCCATTTTATTGTACAGATTTTTGTTCAGCACTTCATCAAGAAATGCAAGGTTATATAAGAGTATCGCCAAGAAACTCAAACACTAAGCTTTCTTGGTCACTTGACTAATTAATTTTATTATGCTACTAAATAATTTATTTTTAAATAAGTCTAGGGTAGTTATGCTCATTTCAGCAATTCTGCCTTTGGCAGTTTTTTTATTTCCTTTGTGGAATGTAACATTGGAAGCTCCACAATATCCAACTCCCTTAGGTATAAATATTCATATTAATGATTTTAGTGATGTTAATCCACATGATATAAAAAACATCAATTTACTTAATCATTATATAGGGATGAAATATATTCCCAATACTATGCCAGAATTTAAAATATTCCCTTTTGTAATAATATTTACATCTTTTCTTGGTGTTCTTATAGCAATGAAATTTTCAAACAAATGGTTCTTATTTTGGTTTATTTTAATGTGTTCCTTAAGTGCTGCAGGTTTATATGACTTTTATCTTTGGGAACATGATTATGGTTATAATCTAGATCCAAAGGCAATCTTGAAATTTACAAATCCTGATGGAACAGAAATGGGTTTTCAACCACCTTTATTTGGAACAAAAGATGTGTTAAATTTTAGAGTTCACGCTTATCCTAGACTAGGTAGTTACTTTTTAGCAGGTGGAATTATGTTATCATTATATGCCTATGTAATTGGAAGGAAGTTAAAAAATTAATTATTATGAAAAACATTAAACTATTATTACTAATTGTTTCTATATCTATTTCCTGTAATTACACAATTGAACATATTCACTACGGTCAAGATGAATGTTTTAACTGTAAGATGATGATTATAGATAATAAGTATGCATCTGAATTTATGACATCAAAAGGGAAGTCATATAAATTTGATTCAATAGAATGCATGATAGATTATATTGATAATATTGATGAATCTGAAGTGTCTATTTTTTTAGTAAACGATTATGGTAATCCTGGTAGAATGATCAACACAAACATTGCTTTTTTTTTAATTAGTGATAATATTACTAGTCCAATGGGAGCCAATCTATCAGCATTTTCAGACTTTAATGATATCGATAAGGTAGACAGCCAAGGAGATGTTTATAATTGGAATGAATTAAGAGCACATATAAGGAAGCTGTAAAAAAATGAAGTATATCACTAGATATATAATTGGAGTTTCTTTTATTTTATATGGACTTACAATAAATGCAAAGACAATAAATGTATGCAGGTCATGTGAGGTAAGTTCAATAAAACAAGCTATAATTATTGCCGGTGATTTTGATTCAATAATTGTAAAAAAAGGGATATACAAGGAATCTGAAATAATCATTGATAAACCACTTACAATAATAGGAAATAATTACCCCGTCATTGATGGAGAATCTAGTGGTGAGATCATAAATATAATATCAGATAATGTACAAATTATAGGTTTTAAAATAATTAATGTTGGTAAAAGTTATATAAAAGATAATGCTGCAATAAGAGTTAAAAGAAGTAGTCGTTTTCTAATAAAAGAGAATATTTTTGAAGATTTATTTTTTGGAATTTATATAGAAAAATCCTATGATGGAGTAGTTCAAAACAATAAGATATTCGGTAATGATGAGCAAGAATATATCTCGGGAAACGGAGTCCAGCTATGGTACTCAAAAAATATTTTGGTAGATGGTAATTTTATAAAAAATGTAAGAGATGGAATCTATTTAGAATTTTCTGATAATTGCACAATAACTAATAACACAAGCACAAAGAATATAAGATACGGATTGCACTTTATGTTTTCAGATAATGATAATTATTATAATAACAATTTTATAGATAATGGTGCAGGGGTAGCTGTCATGTTTTCAAAGAAAATAAATATGTTTAATAATTTATTTCAAGATAATTGGGGTGCAGCATCTTATGGTTTATTATTAAAAGAAATTAACGATTCAGAAATAAAAAATAATATTTTCATTAAGAATACTGTAGGGGTTAATCTTGAGGGCTCTAATAGATTAACATTTGAAAATAATGATTTTGAAAAAAATGGCTGGGGGGTTAGAGTTAGGGGAGCATCCTATAATAATAAGTTCAAGGCAAATAATTTTATTAATAATTCATTCGATTTATCTTATAATACTGATATAAATGATAATTCATTCAATGAAAACTATTGGAGTGATTATGTTGGATATGATTTAAATAAAGATGGATATGGTGATGTGCCTTACCGACCTGTAAAATTATATACATATATTGTAAATAAAGCACCGGAGACCATAGTTTTGCTTAGAAGTTTATTTGTTGAATTAATAAATTTTTCAGAAAAGGTATCTCCTATTTTTACTCCAGATAATTTATTAGATAATAAACCAATAATGTCGATTATTAGATGATAGCTATAAAAGACATATATAAAGGGTTCAATAATAATATTGTATTAAATGGAATAAATATTCAAATCCCTGAAAATCAAATATTAACAATAATAGGGCCTAATGGTTCTGGTAAAACAACATTAATAAAAAGTATTTTAGGGATGTTAATCATTGATAAGGGAGATGTATTAATTAATGGAACAAGTATAACTGATTCGCCAGAATATAGAAATAAAATAAGTTATTTACCCCAAGCTGCTAGTTTTCCCCCCAATCTAAAAGTTGTCGAGTTATTGAAGATGATAAAAAACTTAAGGGACAGAACTGTTGAGTATTATCCATTATTAGATCATTTTAATTTACACCAATACTTAAATGAAAAAATATCTTCGTTATCACAAGGTACAAGGCAAAAAATAAATCTGGTTATAACTTTTATGTTTAATGCTCCAATTCTAATTTTAGATGAGCCTACTGCTGGGTTAGATCCTATTTCAGTAATCAAGGTAAAGGAGCTGATACAATTAGAAAAATCAAAAGGGAAAACAATTCTAGTAACATCTCATATTATGAGTTTTATTGAAGAGATTTCGGATAAGATAATTTTTCTTTTAGACGGAAAAGTATATTTCAATGGAACTGTTAGTAAACTAAAATCAAAAATTAAAAGGAATAGAACTAGTAAAGAAAAATATTTAACAGACTTTGAGTTTGCAATAGCAACAATATTAGAAAATAAAAATGTATAAAATTTTAAAATATAGTTTTATCGATTTAATACGAGGTCGCTGGATTTTTATTTATTTATTATTCTATCTCTTAATTGGTTTTGGATTATTGTTTTTGAACAATGACTTGTCAAATGCAATTATTACTTTAATGAATATAATAATTGTTCTGGTACCTTTAATTTCTTGTGTTTTTGGAATTACATATTACTATAATTCAAAAGATTTCACGCAACTACTACTTGCCCAACCAATAAAAAGAAAGAATGTTTTTCTTGCTCAGTACCTGGGCGTTGCTATTTCTTTATCATCATGTTTAATCATTGGGCTAAGTATTCCTTTTGTTTTTTTTGGTGTATTTGACTCATCATCTATATGGGATTTTTTTCTATTAATAATAGTTGGGGGTATACTTACATTTATTTTTATTAGCCTATCATTTAATATTGGAATTTCAAATGATAATAAGCTAAAAGGATTTGGATATACAGTTTTACTTTGGCTTTTATTAGCAGTAATTTATGACGGGTTATTTTTAATTTTATTAATTCTTTTTAATGAATACTCATTAAATTATTTGACATTGTGGGGTATAATCCTAAACCCCATAGATCTATCTAGAACATTAATTATTTTAAATCTTGATATATCTGCCTTATTAGGATATACAGGAGCTACATTTAAGATGTTTCTTGGAAATCTTTATGGAGTTTTCTCTTGTATTTTTCTTTTATTACTTTGGTTGATAATACCAGTACTGATTTTAGTTAAAAAGGTTAAAAACAAGGATTTTTAAAATCCCAAGTTATATATAATAATAAGTAAATTTAGAATAGTGCTAAGAATAAGAAGATTTAAAACAATTTTATTTGGCTGTACTGAAATCACCGATGCATTATAAGCACTACATATAATAGTAGCTATAGAAATTTGAGTCCACTCAAACAATCCGTTGCCACTCATCATTGAATACATAACAGCAATAGCTCCCATTAATGTAGAAATTAAAATGCCAACTGTGCAATTAAATCCATAGTTATTATTAAATCTATTCTCAAAGTAATGATAAACAGATTTAATTTGAAAATAACGAGCTATTTGCATTTTTTATTGATACAACTGCATTTTGTTTTTATAGACTTTTCTTTATCTACAATATCTTTAGTGCATCTAGATTCTTTTTTGTCAAATATATTATCCATGATATTTTATTTATTGTTAAAATTAAAGCATCAATAAGTTCTATTATATGATATTTATCATACATAGATTTTTTTTCATTTAACTTGTTAAAAGAATAATTATTTAATGAAAAGTATATTGGGGTTTTTGTCTAGTTATGATAGGATAATAATTAAAGATTACCCAGAAAGAGTTAATAGATAAAAGGGATTATTTTAAACTTTACTTTTAGCTACCACAAAATGTTCGATTTTGAAAATATGATTTTCAGGAATGGTTCTTCCAATTGGAGTAAAATACTTGGAATTAAGATTAGCTAAGGTTTTATTTTCTGTTAATGAAAACCTATTTTGAGAGAGTAAATCCTCAATTTCTTCAGCCGAGTATAATGATATCCATGGTTCGCCTACTTTCGCTGCTCCATAGGTTATTAATTTAACTCGTTTTTCAGTGTTTGGATAACCCTTACCAAAACAGGCCTTTGGATCTTCTCTCAGAAGGCTATTTACATAAGACATAAAGAGTATTGCATTTGAATTTTGGGTTAAGACAGCCAGTTCATTTAAAGTTGAGTTAAGCGCTTCTCTTGTAATATACTGAGAAACTCCCTCAAGTGTGAATACGGTTGATTTACTTTCATCGAACCCTGCATTCAAAAGTTGTTCTTTGAGAGATTGGTGATTAAAATCAATACTCACATAGGTCACGTTTTCTGCATTAGGTATCTCATCTGGAAGTTTAGAACGTTTTCTTTCTTGAACTTCAGGCTGATCAACTTCGAATATTTTTAATCCGGATGGTAGTTTGAGACGATGCGCTCTTGAGTCGTACCCTGCGCCTAGAATGACATATTGTTCTACCTTATCAGAGGTGCTTTTTTCAATTAGATCATCTATAAATCGTGTTCGAGAAATTAGATGTTCATGAAATCCAGGAGCGAACTTTTTACTCAACCAGACACTCAACTTATGCCCCATAAGTTTGATTATACCTGCCCCAAGTACAAACTTGTCGGCAAAAGGATCATAAATAATACGTTTATCAGGTTTAGCAAGTGATTCAATCAATCGCTGTTTCGCAACCCCTTGAGCACTACCATCTTTTCTAAATATTGAGTTACTCATTGTTTGTATTTACAGGTTTCTTAATTGCTTTTATATAAACCATAATTCTAAAATATTTCTTAAATTATAAAAAAAATATGAAAAAAATATATCTATTCTTTTGTATGCTAGGGATAGCAGTTCCTTACTATCATTTATTTAATTATTTAACAGAGAACAATTGGTATTGGTCAACGAGTGAATTCTTTGAACTTACATATGCAAATAGTGCAGTATCAATGATTCTAGGAGATTTAACAGTTTCAGTAGTTGCATTTTTTGCCTTTTTGATATACAAGCTAAAAAATAGACCACTAAGGTTGTTAAGATATATTGCGTGCTTATGTCTTGTAGGATTTTCTCTCGCTTTACCGTTATATCTATATGATAATCATGATGCTAGTTAAATAATTCTTTTAAGCATATCATAATATATATTATTAAATTTTATTTTAACTAAATTTATCGTTATATAAAATAATAAAGTCTGTGGATTCAGGAAGCTGGTTTTTAATAATTTTAGGTCTTGTAATTTTTAATTTTTTATTTTCAACAGGATTAGAATATATAAATCATTTAAATTGGAAAGACTTAATTCCAAATGAGCTTAAAGATTTTTATAAACCTAAAAAATATAAGAAAGCCAGAGAATATTCTATAAGAAAAAATAAAATTTCTCTAATCTCTAATCTGTGTAGTTTTACTTTAATTATTAGTCTTCTTTGTTTTAATGGTTATGGATATATTAATGATTTTTCTTTAAACTATGATTCGAGTTATATTCAATCAGGAATATTTTTTCTAATACTCTATTTGATATCTATTATGATTTCCATTCCTTTTTCTTACTATAACACTTTTGTTATAGAGGAAAAATTTGGTTTTAATAAAACAACAAAAAAAACATTTTTTCTAGATATAATAAAGTCCTTTATTATTACACTAATTATTGGTTCAATTTTACTTTTTCCTTCTATCTATCTTTTTGAAACTTTAGAATCTGGTTTCTGGATATGGTTATGGATTGGAGTTTCAGCCCTTATGATATTTATAAATATGTTCTATGCTGATTTGATAGTGCCAATATTTAATAAATTAACACCTCTTGAGAATGGTGATTTAAGAAAAAAAATAGAGGAGTATTCATCAAAAGTTGGTTATTTATTGAAAAATATTTACGTAATAGATGGCTCTAAAAGATCTACTAAGGCTAATGCTTTTTTCAGTGGACTTGGACCTAAAAAAACAATAGCTTTATATGACACTTTGATTGATAAACATACTGATGATGAGTTAGTTGCAGTGTTAGCTCACGAAGTTGGCCATTATAAAAAGAAACATATTTTTTCAGGGTTATTATTGACTATAATTCAATTAGGTATAATTGCATTTTTTCTTGAATTCTGCTTAAAACAACCTGAGATTTCATATGCTTTAGGTGGTACTGAAATGTCATTTCATTTAGGGTTAATTGGCTTTAGTTTTATCTTTTCCCCGATATCACTTATCTCTGGAATTTTCATGAATTATTTAAGTAGGAAAAATGAATTTGAAGCGGACTCATATGCTAAAGAAACATCTAGCGGTGAGCATCTTTCACTTGCCTTAAAAAAATTATCAGTTGATAGTTTGTCAAATATATATCCTCACCCTGCATATGTATTTATTCACTATTCTCATCCTCCTTTAATTAAAAGGCTTAAAGCTTTAAAATAGAAGCCTAATGAATAGACGAATTTTTGTATTTGATATTTTTGGCTTAGGTGTATTTTCTATTTTAAAAAATAAGATTAAGTTTATTAAAAATACTGGAATGGTTAGATCTGTCTCAACTTGGAAAACTTCTGATGCAAATCTTAAAGCAGGTCAATTATTAGATAGAGGTTCTAATTCTTTAGATGCTTCAGTTGAAGGTGTTGCAATAGAAGAATCAAATCCAAAAAACACAACAGTTGGTCTTGGAGGTGCTCCTGATAGAACAGGGGTTGTGACACTTGATGCATGTGTAATGAATCATCTTGGAGATTGTGGATCCGTAGTAGCTGTTGAAAATATAGTTCATGTAGCCAGTTTAGCTAAGGATGTTATGGAAAAGACACCTCATGTTATGCTTGCTGGAGAAGGTGCTGAAGAATTCGCCTACTCACTGGGATATAAATCTAGAGATTTATTAACCATAGAATCTGAAAAAGAGTGGAAGAATTGGTTGAAAAATCAAGAATATAAGCCTCTTATAAATATAGAAAATCATGATACTATTGGGATGCTTTGTTTGGATAAAGAAAATAATATATCAGGAGCTTGTACAACTAGTGGATTAGCATATAAAATGAGAGGCAGAGTAGGAGATTCACCTATAATTGGTTCAGGTCTTTTTATTGATAATAAAGTAGGTGGAGCTGTTGCAACAGGATTAGGTGAAGAAATAGTTAAAACTGTTGGGTCTTATCTTGTTGTCGAATTAATGAGACAAGGAAAATCTCCTCAAGAGGCTTGTGAAATTGCTGTAAAGAGAATTTTAGATAATAATAAACAGGTTAATAGATTTCAAGTTGCTTATCTAGCAATTAATAAATCAGGTGAAGTAGGGTCATATAGTATTGAACCAGGTTTTTCTTATATGGATTATTTTAATGGGGAGAATAAAGAGATAATTTCTGGTTCTGCTTTTTAAGAAAAAATAGACTTCATTTTTTCCATTTCCTCTTCTGCAAGTTCTGGGTCAATGAGAATCCTTCCACTATATTCATCCGTTATTATTTTTTGTCTAGATGCAATTTCCATTTGAACTTGAGGGGGAATAGTAAAGTACGAACCACCTGATGCATTTCTTTCTATAGGAACAATAGCGAGACCATTTTTTACATTTGATCTTATTCGCTTATACGCCTCTATTAGATTATTTTCAATTTTCTTCTCAAATTTTTTAGATTTCTCAAGCAGAGTTTTTTCTTCTTTATCTGTTTCTTTAAGAATATCTCCTAATTCACTTCTTTTATTCTTTAAATGACTTGTCCTCTCCTTAATCTTATCTTTCAACTCTTTGATTACTGTGTCTTTATCCTCTAATTTGGTTTTGTATTCATTTATTTTCTTCTCTGAAAGTTTGATTTCTAATTCCTGAAACTCTTGTTCCTTAATAATAGCATTGTATTCACGATTATTTCTAACTTTTTTTAAATCCCCAGCATATTTTTTGTGCGCTTCTTTAGCTGTTGCAATAGAATTTTCTTCAAATTTTATTCCTTCTTTGCTTTCACCAACTTCTTCTTGATAATTCTCAAGTCTTTTATTTAAACCAGTAATTTCATTTTCTAAATCCTCAACTTCAAGAGGAAGTTCCCCTCGGATACTTCTAATTTGATCTATTCTGGAATCAATAAGTTGTAAATCAAAAAGTGCTCTTAATTTTTCTTCTACAGTTGTTTCAGTTTTCTTTGCCATCTTAAAAATAATTTACAGGGTTAATATTTTTTTCTGATAAAAGGACCGTAAAATTAGGTAATTTTTTCTTAAGATATTCCTGAATAACCAATTTTATATGTTTTTCACTTTCAAAATGTCCAATATCTAATAATAAAATATTATCATTTTCTATAAAAAATTTATGATACTTAAGATCAGATGTTATCAGTGCATCAACATCATTATTTAAACAATCATCTATTGCAAAGCTTCCGGATCCAGCTACAATAGCTACTTTTGATATCTTTTTTCCTGTTAATTTAGAATGACGAATAAAATTGTTTTTAATATTTTTCTTTACCAAATCAAGAAATTTTTCTTCTGAAATTTCAGATTTTAAATATCCAACAGTTCCCATTCCAGTTTTTAAATTATCTATTTTTTTATCTTTTGGCATTAGAATAGATGTCTTATTAAGGCCAACTATTTTTGCTAAACTATAACTAATTCCATTTGGGTGATTGTCCATAGATGTATGAATTGCGTAAATTGCTATTTTATTTTCTATAGATTTAACTATTGCTTTTTGAACATAATCTTGTTCACTTATTTTTTTAATTCCATCAAAAATTATAGGGTGATAACTTATAATTAAATTGCAACCTTTATCAATTGCTTCTTCTACAACATCCACTGTTGTATCCAGTGTAACTAATATTTTTTTTAGTTCTTCAGAAGGATTACCAACAAGCAATCCAACATTATCAAAATCTTCAGAAATTCCTTTAGGCATCCAGCTTTCTAGAATATCTAGTACTTTATTAATTTTCATTAGCAATATGATTCATTGCAAATATAATATTATCTTTCAGGTCATGAAAAAGTTCAAAATATTACTTTATCCAATATCTATTATATATGGTGTGTTAGTTGGTATAAGAAATATTCTTTTTGATATTGGTATTTTGGATTCAAAAATTTATAAGATTCCTACAATTGGAATAGGAAATCTATCTATTGGAGGGACTGGTAAGTCAATTTTGGTTGAATACCTTATAAACTTATTTAAATCAAATTATAATATTACAACATTAAGCAGAGGATATAATAGAGATACTAAAGGTTTTGTACATGCAAATAATAAATCAACAGCATATGAAATAGGAGATGAACCTTTTCAATTTTACTCTAAACATCCTGAGATTAATGTAGTAGTTTGTGAGGATAGAAGAAAGGGAATGAATATAATTTTAAAAAAATTACCTCAAACTGAGTTATGCATATGGGATGATATATATCAACATAGATTTGTTAAACCTGGACTTATGATTTTAACAACAACTTATGATAAACCATATACTAAGGATAAGATCCTACCATTAGGGAAACTTAGAGAGTCAATTTCTTCATCTAAACGTGCAGATATAATAATTATTAATAAATGCCCTGAAAATATTTCTAATATTGAGAGAGAAAAATTCACCAATTCACTCAATCTTTTAGAACATCAAAAAGTTTATTATAGTTCCTTAACATATAGTGAAAAAATAAAATCTAAATCAACTTTTTTAAATGTAACTGATTTAGAAAAAAAAGAATTTATCTTAGTTACCGGTATAGCAGACTCTTCATATTTAGTTAAGTTTCTAAACGATAGAAATCTTGTTTTTACCCACTTAAAATATAAAGATCATTATAATTATAGTAAATCTTCAATAAAGAAAATAAAAAGAATATCTGAAGGAAAGTATATTCTAACTACAGAAAAAGATTTTGGCAAATTGAAATTAAAAGTAGATACTGATAAGCTGTTATACATTGAGGTAAGTATAAAATTTCTTAATGATAATAATGAGTTGGGCTTTGATGATTTTATAGAAAAATATGTAAATAAAAATTAAGCTATATGTTTATGAGCTTTATATGAAGAGCGAACTAGTGGGCCACTTTCAACATGTATGAATCCAAGATTTTTCGCAATTATTTCATATTCTTTAAATTGTTCTGGAGAAATAAATTCTTTCACTTCTAAGTGATTTTTTGTTGGTTGTAAATACTGACCTAGTGTAACAATATCCACATTAACATTTCTAAGATCTTTAAGAGTGTCAATTATTTCATTTTTTGTTTCTCCTAAACCGAGCATAATTCCAGATTTAGTTCTATTTACACCATTATTTTTTAAATATTCTAAAACTTCAAGACTCCTATCATACTTCGCTTGAATTCTTACCTCCCTTGTTAACCTTCTAACCGTCTCTAGATTATGCGAAACTACTTCTGGAGCTACATTAATTATCCTATTTATAGATTCTTTATCTCCTTTGAAATCAGGAATTAAAGTTTCTAAAGTAGTGTTAGGATTAATTTCTCTTATAGCATTAACTGTCTTTGCCCAAATAATAGATCCCCCATCTTTCAAGTCATCCCTATCTACTGAAGTAATTACTGCATGTTTTACACCCATTATGTTTATTGATTTTGCAACTTTAAATGGTTCGGACTCATCAGCCTGAAGTGGCCTTCCAGTTTGAACTGAGCAAAATCCACATGATCTAGTACATATATTACCTAATATCATAAAAGTAGCAGTACCTTCACCCCAACATTCTCCCATATTAGGACAATTACCGGATACACAAATTGTATGGAGTTGATGTTTTTCTACTGTAGATCTTAAATTGAGATATTTTTTTCCAATAGGAAGTTTAACCCTTATCCATTTTGGTTTCTTTGTTCTCTCTACTTTTTCGATATCCTGTTTAGGGAGTTTTAGTTTTACCCAACCAGGATTGTTTTGCGTCTTAACCTCTTGCATATTAGGCAAAGATACAAACTAAATAAACCTACTCAAAACATAGCCAATTGCAAAAAGACTTAAAAATATAATCCCTATAATACTAAGAATATTAAGTCTTTTAGAAGGTTTATGGTTATCAGGCATATTTTTACTAGTCACAAGTTTATAATTTAGGATAGCGTAGAAAGGAGCTGTAATAAAGGAGAGTATAGTTGCTATTTCAACTAAAAGTCCCATTTCTGAAAGCAAGAAATAAAATATTAACATTGTACCAACAGCTAATACTGTTATCCAATGGAAATAGTAATCTTTATTTTTTGAATTTCCTAATAATTGAAGTGCTCTAGACATAGTTCTTGGGGATGCATCTAGAGTTGTAATAGTTGTGCTTAACATGGTAGTAAATGCACAAATAGAAATGATTATATAAAACGAACTTCCTAGATTTGAGGTATATAATTCTATTAATTGACCTGCAAAAACATCACCTTTACTTGAGAAAGATAAACCTGAATTATACATTACAAGAGCACCAAGACTAACAAAACAAATTCCCAATATTACTGTTGCAATATACCCTACATTAAAGTCAAAAATACTATCCTTTATAGTTAATTTTTTCTCTTTATTTTTTTCAAGTGTCCATATTGAATGCCATATTGAAATATCAAGAGGTCCGGGCATCCATCCCATAAATGCTATTAGAAAAACTAGTCCTTCACCAACTGGAAAAATTTGATTATAGTTAGGTAACTCTTCTATATTAATTGACGCTACAAAAGTTGATGATATAGTGCTTATAGCTAGAATAATTATTATAACTTTTATAAATCTATCAAGAAGTTTATATTTTCCAATTAGCAATATTATATAACAAAAAACTGTAATTATTAGACTCCAAAAAACCATATTATCAGAAAATCCAAAAAGACTTGAAGCTAATCCAGCTGTTACAATTGTAACTGCTGTTTGGATTGTAAACATTGTAGCTAGATTTAGAATGAAATATGCTATTAAATATATTTTTCCAATTTTATAATAACCATCTAATAAACTTTCTCCTGTTGCAATAGCATATCTTGGGCCATATTGAAAAAATGGATATTTTAATATATTGACTAGTATTAAGGCCCATATTAGACCCCATCCAAAATCAGCACCTGCACGAGTTGACTGAACAAGGTGAGATACTCCGATTGCAGCACCAGCAAAAAGTAAACCTGGTCCAAGCTTAGAAATAATATTCATATCTAATTAGCTTCATTTGCGCACTCAGAACTTGTAGGTATTTTTCCACAAACTCCACATGGCTCATTTGAGTTATGTAAAAAGGGACTTTGACTAGCACAAGTTCCAGAAAATTTACCGTCCTTTTTAACTAATAACTTAATAGAAATGCCAATGAATGCAAGTCCTATTAGAACAATGGATAATAGTAATATTTCCATACAACAAAGCTATTGAAAAAATCGTAATTTTAATTGTGTTTAAAAAAAATATCAGACTGAACATATTTATAGTGAAGTATTTATTTGTTTTGCTATTACTGTCTTCTTGTAGTTTTTTTGATTATTCAGTGCCTGAAAAAGAAATAATTCAATCTTCTTCATGGGGTTATGATGATCAACCGCCTTCTTATCCAGAATGTGAGAGTCTTGATTTAAATGAACAAAAGAAATGTTTCATTGAGTCAATTGAAAAAAAATTAACAACATACTTTAATGACAGGGATATTAATCTAGAGACAACAGAATATTTACTTAAAGTAAACATTGATACTTTAGGAAGTTTCTCTATAGTAAACATATCTTCACAGGAGTCACTTTCAAATGAAATTAAAGAGCAATTTAATGAAGCTTTTAAAAGTTTGCCAAAAGCATTACCTGCAGTTAAAACTAATGTTGGTGAATATGTTGATGTAGTATTTGATTTACCAATTAAATTATCAATAAAATGAAGAAGACCATAAATGAGAAAGTAATTATGGGTATAGATCCCGGAACAAATATCATGGGTTTTGGTATTATTAAAGTAGTAAATAATACTATGGAAATTCTTGAATTAAATGAGTTGAATATATCAAAAGAAAAGAATCATTACATTAAGCTTTCATTAATTTTTAAAAGGACATCTGAATTAATTCAAGAGTATGCGCCAGATGAAATTGCAATTGAAGCTCCCTTTTTTGGAAAGAATGTCCAATCAATGCTTAAACTTGGGAGAGCTCAAGGAGTTGCAATGGCAGCTGGGCTTAACTTAGAGATACCCATTACAGAATATTCTCCAAAAAAAATAAAACTTTCCATAACTGGAAATGGCAATGCAAGTAAAGAACAAGTTGCAAAAATGTTACAGAACATGTTAAAGATAAAGACCCTACCTAAAAAACTTGATTCAACAGATGGACTTGCAGCAGCAGTCTGCCATTATTTTAATTTTAACAATAAAACAAATGAAAAAAAATATAGTGGATGGCAAAGTTATATTAATAAAAATCCAGATAAGGTTGAGTAGTTATTTGCCAAAATGTTTATAGAAATTTTGTATAGTATCAATACCTAGATAAAAGTTTTTTAATCCAAAATGTTCATTTGGAGAGTGAATAGAATCACTATCTAATCCAAACCCCATTAGTATTGTTTTTAATCCCAACACTTCATCAAACATTGGAACTATAGGAATACTTCCTCCATCTTTTTGAGGTATTGGCTCAACACCAAAAGTATCTTTATAGGCCTCAATAGCACATTTATACCCTTTTGAATCTTCAGGTGTAACATATGGGCTTCCGCCATGGTGTTTAATTATTTCAACACTTATAGAATCTGGAATAATAGATTCTATATATTCTGTAAATAGGTCACTAATTTTATTCCAATCTTGATTTGGAACTAGTCGCATAGATATTTTTGCACTTGCCTCACTAGCAATAACCGTCTTTGATCCTTCTCCAGTATACCCTCCCCAAATTCCATTAACATCTAAAGTAGGTCTAATTGATTTTCTTTCCAATGTTGTATAACCTTCTTCACCTTTAACATCATCAATTCCAAGGGACTTTTTGAAAGACTCTACATTAAAATTTGATTTATTTTCAATTTCTTCTCTTTTACTTTTATCTATGTTTATAACATCATCATAAAAACCAGGAATAGTTATTTTTCCATTATCATCGATAAGAGATGTTATAATTTTAGCTAATGCATTAGCAGGATTATAGATTGTTCCGCCATATGTTCCAGAATGTAAATCTCTATTTGGACCTATTACTTTTATTTCCATATAGGACAAGCCTCTTAATCCAACAGTTAGTGTAGGACTACTAATGTTACTTAATCCAGTATCAGATATAAGAATTATGTCTGCATTTAATTTTTCTTTATTGTTTTTAATAAACTCTTCAAGATTATTACTTCCAACTTCTTCTTCACCTTCTATCATAAACTTAACATTGCAATTTAAATTTTGATTCTCAACCATTAATTGAAATGCTTTAATATGCATATAAACTTGACCTTTATCATCGCAAGCTCCCCTTGCAAAAATTGCTCCATCTGGATGAATTTCTGTCTTCTCTATAACAGGTTCAAATGGTGGGCTTTTCCATAAATTTAATGGATCTGGCGGTTGAACATCATAGTGGCCATAGACTAATACAGTAGGATACTCTTTATTAATTATTTTTTCACCATATACTATAGGATGGCCTTTTGTTTTGATAACCTCAGATGAATCACAGCCAGCTTCTATAAGAGATTTAGATACCCAAACAGCAGTTTTATTTAGATCATCTTTATAATTTGAATCAGCACTTATTGATGGAAATTTTAGAAACTCTAATAACTCTTCTAAGAATCCTTTTTTTTGTTCTTCAGATATTTTATTCATCATTAATTATTATAAAAACTTAACTATATTTGTCATCCCCTATTGCGGGTGTGGTGAAATTGGTAGACACGCTAGACTTAGGATCTAGTGCTTAACGGCTTGGGGGTTCGAGTCCCTTCACCCGCACTTTTTAATTTCCACCTGTATTATAACCAGCACCTTTTATGAATCTTCCAGGGTATTCTCCTGTATGTTCACCATCAGAAATAACTTCTACTCCATTAACAATAACATTCTCTATACCTTCTGCGTACTGAAGAGGTTCTTCAAAAGTAGCATTATCTCTAACGTTATTAGGATCAAAAATTACAACATCTGCAAAATAATCTTTCTTTAAGAGGCCCCTATATGATATTCCTAAATTTTCAGCAGGAAGACTAGTTAGTTTTCTAATTGCTTCCTCAAGTTCTAAAAGCCCTTCATCTCTAGTATATTTTCCTATAACTCTTATAAAACTTCCAAATGCTCTAGGGTGTGTTATGAAATCTTCCGATATATCAGAATATGAACCAGCATCTGAATCAAATGATACCCATGGCAACTGAATTTTTTTTCTAATATTTTCTTCACTCATACTAAAGTAGATACATTGAATTCTACTACCATCCTCAATAATTAAATCAACAATAGCTTCTTCTGGAGATTCCCCTCTTAATTTAGCTGCTTCAGCAATAGTCATGCCTCTATATTTATCAGACATAGACTTTTTGTTAAATCCTACCATTAGAATATCTTCTGGAGGTTGTTCAGAAAGCTCTTTTCTAATATCAGCAAAAAGTCTTTTCCTGATATCAGGCCTTTTCATCCTATTTATCCATGCTTCTCTTCCACCTTCTTGAACCCAAGTTGGAATAACACCAGTAAGCCCAGTTGAACTTGCGGTATATGTATACATATCAGCTGTGATTTTTAATCCTCTAGATCTAGCTTCCTCAACTTTGGAAATAACAGAGTCTAACAAATGATAGTTTGCTTTTCTTGAAGCTTTGAGATGGTATATTTCTGCCGGTATATTCGCTTTTTCAGCTATCTCAATCAATTCATCTACTGCTGATAGAATCCTTGAATCTTCATTTCTCATATGTGATATGTATCTTCCACCATAAGCAGAAGCAACTTTAGAGAGCTCAATTAGCTCATTTGTATCTGCATAATCAGCTGGAGCATAAATTAATGAAGATCCAATACCAATTGCACCTTGTTCCATAGCTACTCTTACAATATTTCTCATTGATTCCATTTCCTCATCTGTAGCTTTTCTATTTTTATATCCAATCTCTTGAATCCTAACAGTAGTTGCACCTAGATATGATGCTATATTTGTAGAAACACCATTATCTTCAAGCTCTTTCATTGCCTCTCCAAACGATACATAAGTGTTGTCTTCAATATTTCCAGATGGTCCAGGAGAGGTTCCTTCGCCAAATACTTCAAGAGTTACACCTTGTTTAAGATCACTTAAAGATCTCCCATCATTCATTAAGGAATTATATGCCCAGCTCAACATATTTATAAATCCTGGAGAGACAGCTTTATCTGTTGCATCTATAACTTTATTTGCAACAAAATTTTTGTTTTTACCAACATATATAATTTTATCATTTGAAATTGCTACAACTCCTTTATATGGTTTATTACCTGTTCCGTCGTAAATGATACCATTCTCTATTAGAATATCACAGTTTTGAGGATCATTAGAACATGAAAAAATAAGGATTGATACTAAAACAAGAATTTTTTTCATTTATTGACTATACTTAACAATTTATTAAAAATTTCAGTGTTTTCATAAATACCTTTAAATAAATGAGCTTTAGGTCCATAGCTAAAAACAGGTACCATTGATGCAGTATGGTTGGTGGTAGCAAACCTATTTTTAATTGAAGAGTTAGATAGTTTTCCTCTTACTATAGCAGCTCCACCAGTTTCATGATCAGCTGTTACAACAACTATAGTATTCTTGTCTTTTTTTGCAAAGTCTAAAACAACTTCAATTGCATCGTTAAATTCAAGGAACTGTGATACCATATATTTTTGATCATTATCATGACCACCCCAATCAATTTGTGAACCTTCAATCATTATAAAAAATGGTTTGCCCATTTCATCAAGTTTGCCAAGGGTTGCTTTAGCTGACCTTGCAAGGTAAGATTCTCTTCCTGTAAAATCCTCTAAAGGCTCATCTTCATTATAATCATCCTCATCGTATTCTCTATAGGAGTAATTGACTCCTTTATAAAAATAATAAGGCTCATCTTTAGCAGTAAAAAACCCTAGATAATTAGATTTGCTTTTTTCAAAGTCAGAAATATTATATACAATTTCATAGTCATTTTCAGTCATTTCATTTATCAAATTTCTTTTGTCTTCTCTTGAATTAAAATACTTTTCACCACCTCCTACAAAATAATTAACTCCACTTTTTGTCATTTGAACAGCAATAGGTTCATAATTATATCTATAGTCAATATTGGCAAAAAAAGCTGCTGGTGTAGCATGCAGGATATTTGAGGTTGCAACTAAAGCAGTAGAATAACCCTTATCCTGACATATAGAAAGTATAGACTTTATAGGGTTTCCCTCATGATCTAGACCTAAGACTTTATTCTGTGTTTTTTCCCCAGATGACATAGCAGTTCCTGCTGCAGCTGAATCTGTAACTAGATTATCATATGAGTGAGTCTTTGATAACCCCACATATTGAAAATTTTCAAGTGCTGTTGAATTATTATTTGAATACATACCACTTGAAATTTGAGTTAATCCCATTCCATCACCAATCATTAAAATAATATTTGGTGATTCAGATTCTTGAGAGTAAATATTAAATGATATAACAAAAAATAAAGCTAGAATTATATTTTTTTTCATTGCTCAAATTTAAGTTTATTTTTTAGCCTAGACTAAACTTTCTTTTAAAGCTTTTATTATTTTTTCTGAACCACCACTATTGGAATAAATATAATCTTTATTTATTTTTCCCATTCTTTCTGTAATAGTTTTGTTAGATATCAAGTTATTAAAAATGTCCTCAAATTCAATTTCTGAATTTATGCTTTTAACTCCTCCTAATTTAACTAGTTCTTCTGCTTCAGAAAAGCCTTTAAAATTCTTCCCTATTATAATAGGTATTCCAAATACAGCTGCTTCAAGTATATTGTGAAGTCCTAGGTTCCCCATTCCACCTCCAATATAGGCAATGTCTGCAAATTTATATAAGTATTTTAACGATCCTACTGAATCGATAAGTAATATTTTCTTGCTAGGATCTAAATCTCTATCAATTCTTGAGTATCTGACTGATAATGATTGTGTCATTTTTTCGAGGGTTCTTATTTCTGAATCAACTATATTATGGGGAGCAATTATTGTTTTAATATTAGTTCTCTGGACTATTGACTTTAAAAAAATTGTATAATCTGCTTCCCATGAACTCCCAGCAATAAAACAAAAATCATTATTAACAAACATTTCAATAGAATTAAACTCCTTATCCTGTTTAGCTATATCTTTGACTCTATCAATTCTTGTGTCTCCTGTGACAGATACATTATTTATATTATTTAAATTCAATATTCCTTTAGAATTATTATCCTGAACAAAAAAATAATCTATTTGTTTAAGTTTATTAAGAAACCATTTTCCATATATTTTAAAATAGAATTGTGATTTGTGAAATTTACTTGATATTGAATATATAGGTATTTCTTTTTTCTTTAATTCTATTAAATAATTTGTCCAAATGTCATTTTTCACAAATACAGCTACATTAGGATTTATTTTATTTATGAAACTTTTTGCGTTTTCTTTTGTGTCCATAGGAAGGTATACTCTTTCAGCTAGACTATATTTTAATGAGGCTTTAAAACCAGAAGGAGAGAAGAAACTTATTAATATTTTTAATTCATGATTTTCTGTCTTAAGTTCTTTAATTATTGGCTTAATTTGCTCAAACTCTCCTAATGATGCAACATGAAACCATATTGTCTTATCATTTGGCTTTATTTTTTGTTCAATTAATTTTAAAGAAGAGACTCTGTCTTTAAAAAAATCATTTAGTCTATTAGAGAAAATTCTAAAAGGTTGTAATACCAGAATTATAATATTAATTGATATGTTATAAATAACTTGCAATCTAAACTTTTTCCAAAAATACTTTATTAAATTTGTTTTTGAAAAAATGAAAAAAATAAACATGGTTGACCTACAGGGTCAATACAAGAAAATTAGATGGCAAGTTAATAGAGAAATTAAGAAAGTTCTTAAATCTGCAGCCTTTATTAATGGGCCAATTGTCAAGGAATTTGAACTAAATTTAAAAGAATTTTTAGGAACAAAAAATGTTATCCCTTGTGCAAATGGAACAGATGCCCTTCAAATTGCTCTTATGTCTTTAGGGTTAGAAAATGGAGATGAAGTAATTACAACTAATTTTTCTTTTGCATCTACAATTGAGGTTATTCTTCTGTTGGGTCTTAAACCAATTTTAGTTGATATTGATCCCAAAACA
Organism: uncultured Flavobacteriaceae bacterium; assembly: GCA_964437815.1. Taxonomy (GTDB): domain Bacteria; phylum Bacteroidota; class Bacteroidia; order Flavobacteriales; family Flavobacteriaceae; genus Marisimplicoccus. The sequence goes on along the minus strand of CAYTIE010000008.1, from coordinate 9,033 downwards.
TTCAATATTGATCCTATAATGATTGAAAATAGAATAACAAGTAAAACTCGAGCCATAATACCTGTTCATTTATTTGGACAATCTTGTAGAATGAATGAAATTATGGAAATAGCAAAAAAAAATAAATTATTTGTTATAGAAGATAATGCACAAGCTCTTGGATCAAAAGTAAATTTATCAAATTCAAAAAAAGTAATGTCTGGAACAATTGGTGATATAGGTACAACATCATTTTTTCCTTCAAAAAATTTAGGAGGATACGGGGATGGAGGAGCAATTTTTACTAATTCAGACGATTTAGCTTTTAAAATGAGAGGAATTGTAAATCATGGTATGTATAAAAGATATTATCATGATGAAATTGGTGTTAATTCTAGGCTTGACTCTATTCAGGCTGCTATTTTGAATGTCAAGTTAAAATATCTTAATGTCTATAATAAAAGAAGAATTGCTGCAGCAAATGATTATAATTCAATACTTGAGTCAATCAATGAAATTGAAACACCTTATGTAGAATCTGATTCTGACTCTCATGTTTTTCATCAATATACTATAAAAGTAAAAAATGGGAAAAGGGATAAACTTGCTGAGTTTCTATCATCTAAAGAAATCCCTTATGGAATATATTATCCACTTGGATTTCACGAACAAAAAGCCTACAAAAATAATTTTAATCTTAGTGAGAATTTTGAAAACACTAATATTGTTAAAGATCAAGTGATTTCTCTTCCCATGCATACAGAATTATCAAAGTCTCAAATTGATTTTATTTGTAATTCAATTAAGGAGTTTTTCAACAATAATTAAAAATAATTTCTCTACATTAACGTATATAAAATTAAAATATGAAAAAAATTCTTACACTTTTAATAGTTTGTTGTTCAAGTCTGTATGGCCAAGACACATATATTCATGCTGGAAAAATATTTGATTCAAAATCAGGTAAAATAGAAAAAGAGAAGACTATAATAATTGAGGGTAACATTATTACATCTATTGAAAATGGGTTTGTTAACGCGGAATTAGAAGATATTAATATAATAGATTTAAAGTCAAAAACCTTAATTCCTGGATTAATTGATTTTCATGTACATATGGAAAGTGAATCAGGAGGTCAGGAAAGATATATAAATAGATTTCAAGATAATGAAGCTGATGTTGCCTTTAGATCAACAGTAGTTGCTAAAAAAACTTTAATGGCTGGTTTTACAACTGTAAGAGATGTTGGAGGATCGGGAGTAAATATAGCTCTTAGAGATGCTATAAATAAAGGAACAGTTATTGGTCCTAGAATTTTTACTGCTGGAAAAGGTCTTGCCTCAACTGGAGGACATGGTGACCCTACAAATGGATATAGAAATTCACTTATGGGAGATCCAGGACCAAAAGAAGGTGTTGTAAACTCTGTTGATGATGCAAAGAAAGCTGTCAGACAGAGATATAAAAATGGAGCAGACTTAATAAAAATAACTGCTACAGGTGGTGTAATGAGCCTGGCTAAAAATGGACAGAACCCTCAATTTACTATTGATGTAATTAGGGCAATCGTTTCAACCGCTAAAGATTATGGTATGCATGTTGCTGCTCATGCTCATGGAGATGAGGGAATGTATAGAGCAGTTAAAGCTGGAGTTAAAACAATAGAGCATGGATCAATAATGAAGAAAAGAACAATGAAATTAATGAAGGAAATGGATGCGTATCTAGTTCCAACTATAAGTGCTGGGGTACATGTAGCAAAAATGGCTAAAATTCCAGGCTACTATCCAGAAATTATCATACCAAAAGCAATTGAGATTGGGGTTCATAATAAGCGAACAACAGGAGAAGCATATAAAATGGGTGTCCCGATTTCATTTGGAACTGATGCTGGTGTTTTTCCTCATGGAGAAAATGCAGGAGAATTTATTTATATGGCAGAGGTAGGGATTCCAGCTGATTTCATTCTACAGTCAGCGACTATTACTAATGCAAAATTATTGGATATGTCTGATAATTTAGGTCAAATTGCCCCTGGATTTTATGCAGATTTAATAGCAACTGAAGCTGACCCATTAGAAGACATATCTACTCTTAAGGATATTAAGTTTGTTATGAAAAATGGTGTAATCTATAAGAATTAGATTTCAAGTTTTTCAGAATTTACTTGAGAATTTATTTTACGGATTAATCCTTGAAGAGTATTCCCTGGCCCAAGTTCAAAGAAATTGTTAAATCCATCTTTAATCATTCTATTAATTGATTGAGTCCATAAAACGGGGTTTGTTAATTGCAATAAAAGATTTCTTTTTATTGAGTCTTTATTTGTTTCAGGCTTAGCATTATAATTTTGATATACAGGGCAAATAGGATTATTAAATTCTGTTTGATTAATTGAATGTTCAAGTTCTTCAACTGCATAACTCATCAATTCTGAATGAAATGCTCCACTTACAGGAAGAATTATTGCTCTTTTAGCTCCAAGGCTAGTCAATTCTTCACATGCTTTTTTAACAGCATCTGTTTTACCAGAAATTACTAATTGACCTGGACAATTATAATTTGCAGGTTGAATAATTTCTTGAATATTTGAACATACATTTTCTATTATAGAATCATCAATTCCTAATATAGCTGCCATGCTCCCAGGATTTTTCTCACATGCAGCTTGCATTGCATTAGCTCTTATTGAAACTAATTTTAATCCCTCCTCAAAAGAGATAGCTTTACAAGCAGATAATGCTGAAAATTCACCTAATGAATGCCCTGCTGCAGCTTGTGGCTTAAAGCTTTTTGAAATTAATGAATGGATAACAGAGTGAATAAATATAGCAGGTTGAGTAACACTAGTTTTTATTAAATCTTCACTTGAACCTTCAAACATTAATTCTGTAATATTAAAGTTTAGAACTTCATTTGCTTTGTTAAAATAGATTTTAGACTCATTATAATTTTCGTATAAATCTAAACCCATTCCAGGTTTTTGAGATCCTTGACCAGGGAAAACATAGGCATTCATAATTATCTTTTTTTATATGTTAAAAATGAATAATCAAATTCATTTTCTGAATCACTATTATATTTTTCTTCATTAATAAGTTCAAAAATATCTAAAGGTATTTCTGGAAAATATGCATCGCCATCAAATTTTTCATGAACTCTTGTTAACTCTATTTTATCTACCATATTAATAGTTTGAGAGTAGATTTCACCTCCACCAATAATAAATGGCTGAATATCTGTTTTTGTTAAACTGATGGCATCCTCTATAGAGCTACATACCTTAATATCTGGCTTTGAATAATTTGTGTCTCTTGTTATCACAATATTATCTCTATTTGGTAATGGGTTTGGTAAGGATTCAAATGTTTTTCGACCCATTATTATAGAATGACCTATTGTTAGTTTTTTGAATCTTCTTAAATCATTAGGAAGGTTCCAAATTAATTTATTTTTATTACCAATAACATTATTTGTTGATACAGCAGCAATAATAGTTAGTTCTCTATTTTCCATCAAAAATTATATAGATATTTTTCCTTTTATAGGAGGATGAAATTCATAATCAACAATTTCAATATCCTCATATTTAAAATCTCCAATATTTTTAATTATTGGGTTTAATTTAAGCTTGGGAAGTTTTAAAGGATCCCTTGATAGTTGAAGATCTACCTGCTCTAAATGATTGAGATAGATATGCGCATCACCAAATGTATGAATAAATTCACCCACCTCTAATTCACATACTTGAGCAATCATAAAAGTTAAAAGTGAATATGAAGCAATATTAAATGGTACCCCTAGAAACACATCAGCACTTCTTTGATACATCTGACAAGATAATTTGTTATCAGCTACATAAAATTGAAAAAATGCATGACAAGGAGGAAGAGCTGCTTTCCCCTCCTTAACATTTTCACTAAAAGTTTTTTTTGTATTTGGAATAATATTAGGATTCCATGCAGTAACAATCATTCTTCTACTAGAGGGGTTGTTTTTTAAACTGGAAATAACTTCTTTTAGTTGATCTATACCATCATTATTCCAATTCCTCCATTGGGCTCCATATATTGGTCCTAGGTCACCATTTTCATCTGCCCATTCATCCCATATGCTAACACCATTCTCTTTTAAATAATTAATATTTGTTTCTCCATTTATAAACCATATTAGTTCATAAATTATAGATCTTAGATGTAGTTTCTTTGTAGTAACTAAAGGGAATCCCTTTTTTAAATCAAACTTCATTTGATAACCAAAAACACTAATCGTTCCTGTCCCAGTTCTATCTTTTTTTTCTACACCATTCTCTTTTATATGTTTAAGTAGGTCTTGGTATTGTTTCATTATTTTTTATTTTTTCTGCTTTTAATTTCATCTCTTATTTTTGCAGAAAATTCATAATCTTCTTTAGCTAAACTCTTATCAAGCATCTCCTTTAGCTTTATTAATGATATATTTTCAAGTTTAACATCATCTGGATTAAAATTAATTTCTTTTAAGGATTCATCATCATTTTTTTCTAGATTAAGAAAAGGATCTACTTCAGTAATATCAATTTTTTTGTCATATTTAAAATCAGATTCAAAACCTACCTCATTAAGAATAGACTCATACGTGAAGATTGGTGCATTAAATCTTAATGCCATTGCAATCGCATCTGAGGTTCTAGAATCAATGGTAACTGTATCCCCATCTTTTTCGCAAACCATGTTTGAAAAAAAGACTCCATCAACAAGTTTGTGAATTATTACTTGTTTTAGTTTTATTTCAAACTTATCAGCAAAACCTTTGAAAAGTTCATGTGTAAGAGGTCTGCTAGTCTTAATATTCTTTTGAAGAGCTAAAGCGATAGCTTGAGCTTCAAAGCCACCAATTACAACTGGCAGTTTTCTCTGTCCTTTAGATTCGTTTAAAACTAGAGCAAACGCACCTGAAAGATTTTCACTATATGATATTCCATGAATTTCAAGCTTAATTAAGTCCATATAATTTTTCCCATCACAAATTAATTAAATATAATTTAATTCTATCAAAAGGATTATAGGAAATATTTTTTTTATGATTAAATTCGCTTAAAATTTAACATATTGAAAACAGTTCAATTTAGAGAGGCTATTTGTGAAGCCATGTCAGAAGAAATGAGAAGAGATCAAAGTATCTATTTGATGGGTGAAGAAGTAGCTGAGTATAATGGTGCATACAAGGCATCAAAGGGAATGTTAGATGAATTTGGAAGTGAAAGAGTTTTAGACACTCCTATTTCTGAGGCTGGTTTTGCAGGAGTTGGTGTTGGATCAACTATGGTTGGATCTAGACCCATAATTGAATTTATGACATTTAATTTTGCACTAGTCGGAATTGATCAAATAATCAATAATGCTGCAAAAATCAGACAAATGTCTGGTGGACAATTTCCTATTCCAATAGTTTTTAGAGGTCCAACTGCTTCAGCAGGCCAACTTGGAGCAACTCATTCACAAGCATTTGACAACTGGTTTGCCAATTGTCCTGGATTAAAAGTAATTGTTCCATCTAATCCTTATGATGCCAAAGGATTATTAAAATCTGCAATTAGGGATGATGATCCAGTTATATTTATGGAATCTGAACAGATGTATGGAGATAAAGGAGAAATTCCAGAAAGTGAATATACACTTCCTATAGGAGTAGCTGATATTAAAAGAAAAGGTAAGGATGTAACTGTAGTTTCTTTTGGTAAAATAATTAAAGAGGCATATATAGCAGCTGATAAACTTGCAGATGAAGGAATTGAATGTGAAATTATAGATCTTAGAACTATCAGACCGCTAGATTATGATGCAATATTTGATTCTGTTAAAAAGACAAATAGACTAGTAATTCTTGAAGAGGCATGGCCATTTGGAAATATATCAACTGATATTTCTCATACTGTTCAAAATAAACTTTTCGATTATCTTGATGCTCCAATTGAGAAGGTAAATAATGCGGATACTCCAACTCCTTATTCTCCTGTACTTCTAAAGGAATGGCTCCCAGAAAGTACTGATGTTTATAAAGCAGTAAAAAAAGTACTCTATCTAAAGTAAAGGAGCTATTACAAGAGCAACAACTGCAATTAATTTCAATAAGATATTTAAAGAAGGCCCTGAGGTATCCTTAAATGGATCACCAACGGTATCTCCAACAACTGCAGCTTTATGAGCTTCAGTCCCTTTTCTCCCATCTTCTTCAATCATCTTCTTTGCATTATCCCAAGCACCTCCAGAATTAGATTGAAAGATAGCCATTAATACTCCACATGAAGTAACACCAGCTAATAGACCTCCTAGCATTTCAGCACCACCGGCAAAACCAATTATAACAGGGACAGATATTGCCATTAATCCAGGAAGGACCATTTCTCTTAGTGCCGCTTGCGTAGAAATCTCTACACATTTACTATACTCAGCAACACCATCAGCTTCATTAAAAATTTTCATATCAGCATCTGATGCTTTAGATAAATCAGAATCATATTTTCTCATAATTTCTAAAGCGGCTTTTAATTTTGGAAGATCATTAAATTGTCTTCTAACCTCTTCAATCATACTCATTGCAGCTTTTCCTACAGCCTTCATTGAAAGTGCAGAGAAAACAAATGGCAACATAGCGCCTAGCAATAAGCCAGACATTACTATAGGTTTAGAAATATCTATTGAATTAATCTCTGCTGTTTGCATAAATGCAGCAAATAATGCCAATGCCGTTAACGCAGCAGAGGCAATTGCAAAACCTTTACCAATTGCAGCTGTTGTATTTCCTACTGCATCAAGCTTATCTGTTCTCTCTCTTACCTTAGGATCTAATTCAGCCATTTCAGCTATTCCTCCAGCATTATCAGAAATAGGACCATAAGCATCAACTGCTAACTGAATCCCAGTATTAGCTAACATTCCTACAGCAGCTATAGCTATACCGTATAGTCCAGCCCAACTATATGAAACAAGGATTGCGGCACAAATAAATATTATAGGAAGAGCAGTTGAAATCATACCAACACCAAGTCCAGATATAATTGTAGTTGCAGCACCAGTCTCTGATTGTTTAACAATTGATAAAACAGGTCTTTTACCAGTAGCTGTATAATATTCAGTTACCTTACCAACAAGAAGACCTGCAATTAAACCGCTAATTGTTGCAACAAAAACTCCAATAGATGTAAACTCAAAATTGTTCATTACCCAAGATTCAGGAAGTAAATTTTGAATTAGGAAAAACGTTACAATAATCATAAGAACTGCAGATATGAATTCTCCTGTATTTAATGCTTTATGTGGGCTACCTCCCTCTTTTACTTTAACAAAAAAGGTACCGATAATTGACATTATAATTCCTGAAGCTGCAATGAATAGTGGAAGTAAAACTGCATTAACTTCCATTCCAGAGAATTCATTTAACCCTACAAAAGCAGCACCTAGAACCATTGCGCCAATAATAGATCCAACAAATGATTCAAATAAATCAGCACCCATTCCAGCTACATCTCCTACATTATCTCCCACATTATCAGCAATTGTAGCAGGGTTTAATGGATGATCCTCTGGTATCCCGGCTTCAACTTTACCGACCAAGTCAGCTCCAACATCTGCAGCTTTTGTATAAATTCCTCCGCCAACTCTTGCAAATAAGGCAATTGAAGATGCCCCAAGAGAAAATCCTGAAATTACTTGAATAACTGTATTAATATCATCGAACATTGGTTTATATAGAATAAAAAGAGATCCTATTCCAAGTACACCAAGACCTACAACACCCATTCCCATAACAGATCCACCTGAAAAAGCTATTTCTAAAGCTTTGCCTAATGAATCTTGAGCTGCATTTGTTGTCCTTACATTAGCTTTAGTTGCAACTTTCATTCCTATAAAGCCGGCTAGGCCTGAACATAATGCACCTACAATGAATGATACTGCAACCAACCAACTACTACCTTCATTAATTCCTTTGTATGCTAATAGAATAGCAGTAAATAAAACAAAAACAGATAAAATTTTATATTCAGCTTTTAAAAATGCCATTGCACCTTCAGCGATATTATCGGCAATTTGCTTCATTTTAGCATTACCAATATCTTTTTTGGCAACCCATTGATTCTTTATAAAAACAAACATTAATGCAATAATTCCAGCAGCAGGGATAAGATATATATAGTCCATAATTTTAAATTTTTTTCAAATATAATAATGCAAAAATAATTTACTTGTTATTTTTTAGATTTCTTTCTTAATTATATCAAGAACCTTTTTATAATCTGATTTATTCTCAACAAAGTCTATATCATCTACATTGATCTTTAGAAGTTTTCCACTGTTGTAATTTGTAATCCAAGCCTCATATCTTTCATTTAATCTGCTAAGGTATTCAATACTTATAGTCTTTTCGTATTCTCTTCCTCTTTTATGGATTTTATTAACAAGGTTTGGAATGCTGCTTTCAAGATAAATAAGTAAATCGGGAGCTTTAACCAAGTGAATCATAGTTTCGAATAGGGATAGGTAATTCTCATAATCCCTTTTAGGCATTAATCCCATCGCATTTAAATTTGGTGCAAAAATATATGCATCTTCATATATTGTTCTATCCTGAATTATGTTTTTTTTTCCATCATTCATTTCAAGAGCATGTTTAAATCTACTATTTAAGAAATAAATTTGAAGATTAAATGACCATCTCTCCATATGATTATAAAAATCATCTAAATAAGGGTTGGCTATAACATCTTCGTAATAAGGTGTATAACCAAGGCTTTTTGAAATTAGTTTTGCTAGGCTTGTTTTTCCTGCTCCGATATTTCCGGAAATAGCTATTCTCATATAATATTTTAATCGCAAAGTAATAGCTTTTTTTAAAGAAAAAAGAAGAATAATTTGAAAAATTAATATGTTTCACTAATTTTGTGTAAACAGAGGAAGGATTTGACTGATTGCAACCTCATTAAAAAATTGCTAAAGCAGTATTTTTTTTGCTATAAATCCTTCATTTTTCTTCCTCATAAATTAATTAGATGTCATATCTTTTTACATCAGAGTC
>CAYTIE010000007.1:39128-46631 GCA_964437815.1 uncultured Flavobacteriaceae bacterium | reverse complement strand
TATTAAGAATAAGATTCACTAAAGATATATACTTAATATTTACTAACATCTTACTAATTAAATAAGTGATAACACTTGTTCTATAACAAACAACTTGAGGAACTTTAAAAATAGCTGCTTCTAGAGATGCTGTTCCACTTGTAACTATAGCAGCATCTGCATTTGCAAGTAGATTATATGTTTCATTAAATACAACTTTCACATTCTTATTTTTTATTAATCTATTATACTTCTCTTTATTAATGCTCTCTACTCCTCCAATAATGAATTGATATGACTTAAAACTCTCAACAATGGATAAAAAAACTGGTAATACTTTTTTAATTTCTTGTAATCTGCTTCCTGGCAATAGAGCAATTATAGGCTGATTTTTTTCAATGTTATTTTTATCAAAAAAATCATCATCAGATCTAAATTTATTTATATAATTAACAAGAGGATGGCCTGAGTAGTGTACATCAAACCCATGTTTATTTTTGTAATAATTTTTTTCAAATGGAAGAATTACATGCATTTGGTCGATATCTCTTTTAATTGCCTTAATCCTATTTTCCTTCCATGCCCAAATTTGAGGACTAATATAGTAATGGTTGATAAACCCTTTTTCCTTTGCCCACTTACAAATTCTTAAATTAAAACCTGGATAATCAATATATATTATTCTATCAGGTTTAAACTCTAGAATGTCATTTTTACAATAATCTATATTTCTTAATATTTTGAAAATATGTTTGAGTACTTCAAAAAACCCCATTACAGAAGTATCTTTGTAATGTTTAACAAGATTGTTAGATTTAGATTTCATTAGGTCTCCTCCCCAAAATCTTATTTTTGAGTTAGGTTCTAGAGCTTGAATTTCCTCAATAAGTTGAGACCCATATATATCACCAGAGGCCTCTCCTGCAATTAAATAATATCTCATTTAAAGTCCCATTGATTTAAATCTTTAATTGCTGAGTGAGCAGTCAAATCAAATTCAACTGGAACTATAGATATGAAACCATTTCTTAAAGCCCATTCATCTGTGTCCTCACCTTTATCTTTATCAATAAATTTTCCAGTTAGCCAATAATATTCTTGTCCCAAAGGATTTTTTCTTTTATCAAACTCTTCAACCCAATAGGATTTTGCCTGTCTACATATTCTGATTCCTTTTATCTCAGATTCCTTTAATGCAGGAATATTTACATTTAAAACTACATCTTTTGGTATCTTGTTTTTTAAAGCATTTAAAGTAATCTTTTTAATAAACTTTTTACTATCAGAGAAATTGGCATTCCATCTATAATCTAAAAGTGAGAATCCAATAGCAGGTATACCTTCAATACCAGCCTCAATAGCTGCGCTCATTGTTCCTGAATATATTACGTTTATTGAAGAGTTTGATCCATGGTTTATTCCAGATACACATAGATCAGGTTTTCTGGGCATTAATTCATTTACAGCAAGTTTAACACAATCTGCAGGTGTCCCTGAGCAACTATATTCTAACCGATCTGAAGACTTAGGCGAAATTTTAGAACAATGAAGTGTTGAGTTAATAGTTATCGCATGTCCCATTCCAGATTGAGGACTATCAGGTGCGACTACTATAACTTCACCAACTTCAGACATAATATCAATAAGGCATCTGATTCCTGGAGCATTAATCCCATCATCGTTAGTAACTAAAATCAATGGTTTTTCCATTTTATTGGTAATAAGAAATAATTAAGTAAATATATAAAAAGCATTCCTACTAGAAATAGTTTAACTAAAGTTTAGTACTATACCTTATAAATAGTAAGCTTTTTTATTTAATTTTGGGAGATTATAATATTTATGAGATTATTAGGAATACTTGCATCTGGGATTATATCAATAGTAATATTTTTTGAATTATCTGATAATAAATTTGATAATCCGGATAAAGATAAACTGTTAGTTGAATTAATATCTGTTGTTTTAGATAGGCTTCACTATGATCCTAAAATAATCGATGATGATTTTTCAAGAAATGTATATAATGATTATCTTAAGGCAATTGACCCCCAAAAAAGATTCTTGCTAAAATCTGATATTGAGAAATTTGATGAATATCAACTATTGATAGATGATCAAATTAAATCTTCAAACATAGATTTCTTTAATCTAACTTATGAAACTTTAATGTCTAGAGTGGATGAGGTAGAATCTTTTTATAAAGATATTTTAGATAATCCTTTTAATTTTAATATTGATGAAACTTTGAATACAGATTTTGAGCAATTAGAATATGCAGTCAATATTTCTGATCAGATTGATATTTGGAGAAAAAGATTAAAACTCTCAACACTTGATGGATTTATAACAAAGAAAACAATTCAAGAAGAAAAGAAACCTTTACCAGGTGATGAAGAAAAAGAATTGAAATCAGATATAGACCTAGAAGTCGAATCAAGAAATGCTATTCTTGATAATCTAAAAGACTTTTTTGATTTTAATGATGATTTAGAAAGAAAGGACTGGTTTTCAATATATTTAAACTCAATAGTTAATCAATTTGATCCTCATACTATTTACTTAGCTCCTCAGGCAAAAGATGTTTTTGACCAAAATATTTCTGGTAGGTTTCAAGGAATAGGGGCTAGGTTATTGAAAAAGAATCAGCAAGTAGAAATTGCTGAAATTATTATTGGAGGACCTGTTTGGAGAGATGAACTCTTGAATATAGGAGATATAATTTTAGGTGTTTCTCAAACTCCTGATGAAGAACCAGTAGATATTTCTCTTATGAAGCTAGGAGATGCTGTAGACCTAATAAAAGGAGAAAAAGGAACAAAAGTATATTTAATGGTCAAAAGAGTGGATGGTGGGATTGAGCAAGTTGAGATAACAAGAGATATTGTAGAGTTAGAAGAAACATATGCAAAGTCATCTCTTATTTTTCAAGATTCCAAAAAATATGGATTTATAAGTTTACCAAGTTTTTATATTGACTTTAATGACTATGGTCAAAGAAATGCAGCTAGTGACATAAAAAAAGAGATACTAAAATTGAAAAATGAAAATGTAAATGGAATAATAATGGATTTGAGAGGTAATGGAGGAGGATCATTGAAAACAGCAGTAGATATTACAGGATTTTTTATTGATAAAGGACCAGTTGTTCAGGTAAAAAGCATTGGAGGGAGAAAAGAGGTTTTAAAAGATACGGATCCTTCAATTATATGGGATGGACCTCTAGTTATTCTGGTAAATGAATTTTCTGCATCTGCTTCTGAAATTTTAGCTGCTGCTCTCCAAGATTATAATAGAGCTATTATAATTGGAAGTAAGCAAACATATGGAAAAGGTACAGTCCAAAATATACTTTCTCTTAATCAGTTTATTTCTGGAAACACTTATGGTGAACTAGGTTTTATTAAATTAACCACAGATAAATTTTATAGAATTAGCGGAGGATCTACTCAATTAGAGGGGGTCAAAAGTGATATTATTTTCCCTAATAGATATTCATATATAGACATTGGGGAAAGAGACCTTGAAAATCCTTTATCTTGGGATCAAATTAATTCAGCAAGCTATTCTCCACTAAATAAGCAGTTATATTATGACAAAGCTCTTGAAAATAGTAAAAATAGAATCTCAAAAAATGAATTTTTTAATATTATAGATGAGCAAGCAAAATGGGTAAAAGAGCAACAGGAGGACAATATTGTTTCATTGAACTATGATACCTATAAATTGGATATGGATAATAATAAAAAGGAGTCAGAAAAATTCAAAAAAATAGATGATTTTAAATCTAATTTTAGATTCGAGTGGTTGAAAGATAATCTTCCTGGTGAAAAAGTACCTGATGAAATAGTTGAAAGAAGGAACAGATGGATAGATAATTTGAAAAAAGATCTTTATGTTGATGAGGCAATTAACATACTTAGCGATCTATCCTCATTTTATTTAAATCGACTTTCTTTACAAAAAAATAACTAATCTTCTTTTAGTCTACTTGAATCAAAGTTAAGATAGATAAAGAGCATTATACTAAATGATAAAAAGCTAGAACCTCCATAACTTATATAGGGAAGGGGAACCCCTATTGTCGGTAAAATCCCTATGGACATTCCAATATTAATAAAAAAATGTGCAAATAATAGACTTGCAAAACAATAACAATATATTCTCCTATAATGGATATTTTGTTTTTCCGCCCTATGAATTATTCTAATTATTAAAAAACTGAAAAGAAATATTATAAAACTACTTCCTAAGAACCCCCATTCTTCTCCAATTGTACTAAAGATATAATCAGTATGTTGTCTTGGCACAAAATCTCCTTTTGTTTGAGTACCCTTTAAAAACCCTATTCCATAAAATCCCCCAGATCCAATAGCTATTTTAGATTGATTAATATTATAACCAATACCCTTTGTATCAAGATCCTTTCCTAAAATTATATTTATCCTATCTCTATGTCTTTGTTCAAGAACATTGTCAAAAACATAATTAGTAGATAATGATAGAGAGATATATAGGATTATAGTTATTACGAATTTTGAAAACTTAACTTTTCTTTTATTTTTTGCTTCATAAAATGTATATAGTATATATATGGCTAAAAATAAAAAAATTGTAAAATAAATACCTATAGCTAATGATAAGAATAATATAATGGAAACAAATAATAAATGGTATAGAAATTTAATATTTAGTCCTTCTCTAAATATAGGAAATAAAAATGCTAAATAAATTATTGCAGTTCCAGGATCAGGTTGTATTGATATTAAAAATATTGGAATAAGAATTATTAAAAAAATAAAAAATAAATCTCTATTTCTAGAAATATCTGTTTGAATAATACTAAGATACTTTGCTAAAAAAAGGCTTGTTGTTATTTTAACAAATTCTGAAGGTTGGAAATTAATAAAACCTAAGTCATACCAAGATCTTGCTCCTCCAACCTTTACGCCAAAAAAGAATAAACCTATAAGAAGAAGTATAGAGATAAAGTAAATAGCGAATGAATTGTCATTTAAAAATTTACCTTTTGTAAATAAGATAATAAAAAGTAGTACTAAAGAAATCGAAACAAAAACCACTTGTTTTCCGATAGGATATGATAAATCCAAAAATGAAATTAAGTTTTCATTATAATTTGATGAAAAAATGTTAACTAATCCAAATACAACAATTACAAAGTAAATTGATAAAGAAATTAAGTCATATTTTATAGAAAAAATATTATTCATTTATTTCAAATAAATCAAACTTGTAAGGTTTTTCATACTCTTCTAATAAACTTCCATTTAACATTCTTTGTTCCAACCATTTTCTATTAACATCCCCATTAATATATTTCTCAATAATTAAACTTGCTATTGGTGCTGCCCATCTGCTTCCCCAGTAACCATTTTCAATAAATACTGAAATAGCAATTTGTGGATTATCAATAGGAGCAAAACCTATAAATGTAGAATGATCAGTAAGTTGCTTTCTTTCATTATTTATTATAGTAAAATTTTCAATTGTACCAGTTTTTCCTGCAATTTTTAAATTATTAACTTTTGCTATTCTAGCAGTTCCCTTTTCAACAACATCAAACATTCCATTTATCACAATATCAAAGTTTTCTTCATTGATTGATGTATATTTCCTTTCAAAGGAATTTAATATATCATTGTCAATTTTCTTAACAAAATGAGGTTTAATATAAAATCCCCTATTAGCAATTGCCGAAACAATATTAGCCATTTGTATTGGAGTTGTAAGAACTTCTCCTTGACCAATTGAATTAGAAATTATTGTTGAAGCTCCCCATCTATCTTCTCCATATAAACGGTTATAATAATTTGATTCAGGAATGAATCCTGTCTTTCCTATCGGTAAATCATATCCAAGATAGTCTCCTAGTCCGAAGCTTTTTAAATGATTAGACCATGAATCAATTCCCTCAGCAGGTGATTCATATTTTTCAATAATTCTCTTATATGTTTTTGCAAAATATGTATTACATGAATTATATATTCCAGTTTTTAAATCACTAATTGTTCCAGGCTTATTATGACATCGCATAAATGAATTTCTAGCATAATAATGACCTCCATAACATGTGAATGATGTATTGTTATTAATTACGTTTTCTTGAAGTCCAATTAATGCATTTAGAACTTTTAATGGAGATCCAGGAGAGTATTGAGCTTGTAACGCTCTATCAAATAGAGGTTTATTTATTGTATCTATTAATAGACTATTATAATTTTCTGATCTTTTATTACCTAAAAGCATGTTTAAGTTATATGTCGGAGAACTAACTAGGCTAAGAATTTCACCTGTTTTAGGCTCTATAACTACTATCCCTCCTCTTTTATTTTCCATTAATTCCTCAGCATATTTTTGTAATTCAGCATCAATAGTAAGAGTTAAATTGTTTGATTGTTTAGCAGGTATATCATTCCTTGAATTATTATAAGAACCTATTACTTTATTAAATCTGTTCTTTTGTAAAAATTTTTTCCCTTTAGTTCCTCTCAATTCATTTTCATAATATTTTTCAATGCCTTGCTTACCTATATTCTCTCCCTTTTTATAATATTTATCTTTCTCTAGTTCAATAGGACTTACTTCTCCAATATATCCAATTACATTACTTGCAACTGGATATATGTATTCTCTAGTTGATTTTTTTGCCAAATAAAAACCGTTATACTTCCATATTTTTTCTTGTATTAAAGCATTCTCTTCTCTTGTAATTTGACTCTTAATAATTGAAGGTATTTTTGTTGAATAATTATAAGCATCGTTTATTTTATTAATTAGATTGTTTTTATTTATTCCAAGTATTTCACTTAATTCAAGTGTGTCAAATTCAGATAGGTTTTCAGGGATTAGTTCCAAATCATAAGTTGGTTGATTAGATACAATTAAGTTTCCATTTCTATCAAAAATTAGTCCTCTTTCTGGATAGATTGCTAATTCTTGTATAGCATTATTATTTGAAGCTAATCTATAAAAATCGTTTGATAATTGAAGGTATGCAAGACGAGAGGTGAATATTATAGATGTAATTATTGTTATCCAAATAAGTAAATTCTTTCTAATCATCTTTTTTTCTCGAAGAAAATTTTAGTTGTTACCCAAATTACAATAAAAGTAATAATAGAATTTAATAAAGTATAAAAGATTATGGTATTTATAAAACTAAAACTAAAAAAAATCAAAGAGAAGTAAATTAGTTGATGTATAAATATTATTGATAAGAAAAAAAACAATCTATTTTCCAATATTGTTCCGGATATCATTGCTTTTGGTAAATTTGAATTAACACCAAAAGAGTAATCTTCTAGTACTCCCCTTGTAAAACAAATTGTTAGGGTTGCAATAGTATGACATCCATAAGTTTGTGCTGTTAAATCGATAATTAAACCAATAAAAAACCCTAGTAAAATAAGTGCAGTTTTATCAAAATTTGTTCTATAAAGAATAAAGATTAAAAGATAAAAACTAGGGTTAATTATATTAAATAAATTCATATTATTAAAAACA
>CAYTIE010000007.1:0-39028 GCA_964437815.1 uncultured Flavobacteriaceae bacterium | reverse complement strand
GAGGGGATATCAGAAAGAGTCATTTTACTTGGATTATATCCATCCCAATGAAGAGATCCAATTGTTGACAACCTTTTTATCATTACATTAATTTTTAAATCTGTATTTAAAATTGAAATAATGCTTGAATAGTCTGGACTAACATTATTAATAATTCCAATTATTCCGGATGAGTTTATTACGCCATTATCAATTAATACTCCGTCATTTGATCCTTTATCAATAAGAATAAAATTCCTCCTCTTATTAATAGTATTATTAATTACGTTAGCTAGAATAATATTAGGTATCGAAGATTTAGATTCAACATTATTTAAAGAATAGCTTAATTCATTTTTTTTAAGAATAAGATTCTCCTCTTTAAGTGATTTGTTTTCTGAAATTAGATTAAAATAACTTTTTACACTATTTATTTGTTTTGCAGAATATCCTGCAATGCTTGTTGAAATATTTCCAAAGGTAGAGTAATGTAAACCGCTGTTATTATAGAGGTTATTAAATGCAAAAAGTAATAAGAAAAAATAAATAATTAAGTTCCTATACTTTATAATAGAATTAATTATTGATCGCATTAAATCTTATTTAATTAAAACCAATTTGAACTTCTCAAGATTTTTTAAACAAATTCCAGTTCCTCTAACTACAGCTTGAAGCGGATCTTCAGCAATATAGACAGGAAGGTCAGTTTTCTTAGAAAGTCTTTCATCTAAGCCTCTTAAAAGAGCTCCACCTCCAGCTAAGTAAATACCTGTATTATATATATCAGCAGCTAATTCAGGAGGTGTTTGAGATAATGTCTCCATTATAGAGTCTTCAATTCTTATTATTGACTTGTCAACAGCTTTCGATACTTCTATATATGAGATTACTTTTTCTTTAGGTTTACCAGATATTAAATCTCTTCCTTGAACACGCATGTCTTCAGGTGGGTTATCTAAAGTTTCAGTAACAGACCCAACACTATGTTTTATTTTTTCTGCAGTTCTGTCTCCAATAGATAAATTATGTTTCGTTCTCATATAGTATACAATATCATTTGTTAATACATCTCCTGCAACCTTTATTGATTTTTCACACACTATACCTGATAAGGCAATTACAGCTATTTCAGTTGTTCCACCACCAATATCAACTACCATATTCCCTTTTGGCTTAACAATATCTACACCTATTCCTATTGCAGCTGCCATAGGCTCATGAATTAAATATACCTCTTTGCCATTAACCCTTTCGGCAGATTCTTTAACAGCCCTCATTTCAACTTCAGTTATTCCTGATGGAATACAAATAACCATTGTTAAAGAAGGTGAAAACCATCTTCTTTTAAGAGTTGGAATACTCTTGATAAGAGTATTAATCATTTGTTCAGATGCTTCAAAATCTGCTATTACACCATCTTTCAAAGGTCTAATAGTTTTAATATTCTCATGGGTTTTACCTTGCATTATATTAGCTTCTTCACCAATCGCTATAATCTTATTTGTGGTCCTATCAATTGCAACAATTGAGGGGCTATTAATTACCACTTTATCATTATGGATAATTAATGTATTTGCTGTACCAAGATCAATAGCTATTTCTTCTGTAAATAATCCCATTTTTTAGTTTAAAATTAATTGGACTGCAAATTTAGTGAAATATTACAAATTAATGTCTAAAATGTCTATTTCCAGTAAAAACCATGGTCATTTTGTGCTTATCACAAAATTCAATAGATTCATTATCTCTAATTGATCCCCCAGGTTGTATAATATTTTTGATTTTATTCGAGTGTGCGAGTTCAACGCAATCCTTAAATGGAAAAAATGCATCACTTGCCATAACACAGCTATTTAATTCTGATTTAAATCCAAATTTTTTAGATTTTTCAATAGCTTGGTGTAATGCGTCTATTCTTGATACTTGGCCCATTCCCGATCCTATCAATTTGTAATCTTTTGCTAAAATTATGCAGTTTGATTTTGTGTGTTTTGAAATTATTGAAGCGAAGATTAAATCATTTATTACAACCTTATCAGGAGAAGTTTTAGTAACAACTTTAAAATGTTGTGAAGTATCGATTATATCATCAACAGATTGTTTTAACTCTCCATTTAGACAACTTCTATAGTTTGTTGTATTACTAGGGTAACTAATTAATTCTAATATTATTCTGTTTTTTTTCGATTTTAATAATTCTAATGCCTCTGTTGCAAATGATGGTGCGATTAATATTTCAAAAAATAACTTGTTTATTTCATTAGCTGTATCAATATCTATTTCGCTATTAGTAATTAAAACACCTCCAAAAGCAGAGATGTTATCACTTGATAGAGAATCCTTGTATGCATCAACTAATTTTGATCTGATTGCAACTCCACATGGATTATTATGTTTAAGGATTGCAAATACATTTTTTTCAAAATTTAAATCTTTCAATAAATTAATTGCAGACTCAATATCTAAGAGATTATTATATGAAATATCTTTTCCATGTAATTGATTAATAACCTTTTTTATATTTCCAATAAAGACTCCCTCTTGATGAGGATTCTCACCATATCTAAGATGTTTTTTATCTATAGAAGATTGATTGAAATAATTATAAATATCAGAGTCATAATTCATTGTATTATTGAACGCTTTATTCGCAAACTCTTTTCGATTTTCTATGCTTGAACTACAACCTTTGTCTAAAAGTGTCATTAAATCTTGATATTGTGACTTTGATGATATGCATAGTACTGATTTATAATTTTTTGCTGCAGCTCTAATAAGAGAAACACCTCCAATATCAATTTTTTCAATTATCTGATCAATATCACTAGTTATTTTTACGGTATCTGAGAATGGATATAAGTCAACTATTACAAGATCAATATCCGGGATATCATATTTATCTGCATCACTTTTATCTGATTTTGAATCTGTTTTCAAAATTCCACCAAATATTTTTGGGTGAAGAGTTTTAACTCTTCCTTTTAAAATTGAAGGGTAAGTTGTTAAATCTTCAACTTTAGTTACATCAATATTTAGTTTTTTTATATAATCATAAGTGCCACCAGTAGAATAGAGTTTAACTTGATACGAATTAAGCTTATTAATTATCTGATCAATACCAGACTTATCAAAAACAGAGATTAAAGCAGAAGTGATTTTCTTCATTAATTTTTCGAAATTCTAAAATACAAAAAAAACCTGCTATAATTAGCAGGTTTAGTTTTATTTAGGCTTTAATTACATCATTCCTGGCATTCCGCCACCACCCATAGGTGGCATTTGAGGAGGTGTCTCTTCTTTGATGTCAATTAATGCACATTCTGTTGTCAAAATCATTCCAGCTACTGAAGCTGCATTCTCTAAAGCAACTCTGGCAACTTTTTTAGGGTCAATTATACCATGCTTTAGCATATCAACAAATTTTCCTTCTTTAGCATCATATCCAAAGTTTTTATTTCCTTCAAGAACTTTTGAAATAACTACAGAACCTTCTTCTCCAGAGTTTTCAACTATTATTCTAAGAGGTGCTTCAAGTGCTTTATTGATTATTTGAATTCCAGTGGATTCATCACTATTACTAGATTTAATTTTGTCAAATCCCGATCTAGAATTTAGGAGTGCAACTCCACCACCAGCAACTATTCCTTCTTCTATAGCAGCCCTTGTTGCATGTAAAGCATCATCAACTCTGTCCTTTTTTTCTTTCATTTCAACTTCAGAAGGGGCTCCAACATAAAGAACAGCAACACCACCAGATAGTTTTGCAAGTCTTTCTTGAAGTTTCTCTTTATCATAATCAGATGTTGTCGATTCAATTTGAGCCTTTATTTGATTAACCCTATCTTTTATGTCTTTTGATTTACCTGAACCATTAACAATAGTAGTATTATCCTTATCAATTGTTACTTTTTCAGCTGTTCCAAGCATATCAAGTGTAGCACTTTCCAAGTTGAAACCTCTTTCTTCTGAGATTACTGTTCCACCTGTAAGTATAGCTATATCTTCTAGCATAGCTTTTCTTCTATCTCCAAAACCAGGTGCTTTAACAGCAGCAATTTTAAGAGATCCCCTCAGTTTATTAACTACCAGTGTTGCAAGTGCTTCACCATCTATATCTTCAGCAATAATTAATAGAGGCTTTCCAGACTGAGCAACAGGCTCTAATATAGGGAGTATGTCTTTCATGACTGAAATTTTTTTATCAGTAATTAATATTTGAGGTGTTTCAAGATCAGCTTCCATTTTTTCTGAATCTGTAACAAAGTATGGAGAGATATAACCTCTGTCAAATTGCATTCCTTCTACTACATCAACATATGTTTCAGTTCCTTTAGCTTCTTCAACTGTAATTACACCCTCTTTCCCAACCTTTTCAAATGCTTCAGTTATTAGAGTTCCAATTGTTAAATCATTATTAGCTGATATACTAGCTACTTGAAGTATTTTATCAGATGCACTTCCAATTTCCACAGATTGTTTTTCTAATCCCTCAACAACAGCTGCAACGGCTTTGTCAATACCTCTTTTAAGATCCATTGGATTTGCACCTGCAGCAACATTTTTTAGCCCTTCATTAACTATAGATTGTGCTAGTATAGTTGCTGTTGTTGTTCCATCCCCAGCTAAATCATTAGTTTTAGATGCTACTTCTTTAACCATTTGAGCACCCATATTTTCAAGGTTATCTTTTAGTTCAATTTCTTTAGCAACAGTCACCCCATCTTTTGTAACTTGAGGTGCTCCAAAAGATTTACCAATTATAACATTTCTTCCTTTTGGTCCTAAAGTAACTTTAACAGCATTTGCTAAAGCATCTACTCCTCGCTTTATACCTTCGCGAGCCTCTATATCAAATTCAATTTTTTTTGCCATTTTTTTTAACTTTTTAATTAAACAATTGCTAGAATGTCACTTTCTTTCATAATTAAGTAATCCATCCCATCATGTTGTAGCTCAGTTCCTGAGTATTTACCATAAAGTACAATATCTCCAATTTTAACTGTGATTGGATTTTCCTTTGTTCCAGGACCAACAGCTACTATTTTTCCTCTTTGAGGTTTTTCTTTTGCAGTATCTGGAATAATTATTCCAGAAGATGTTTTAGTCTCAGCCTCTGAAGCCTCAACTAGAACTCTATCTGCTAGTGGTTTAATATTTATTTTACTCATAACTATATTTTATTTAATTTTTTTCATAAACTATGCCAATGATAACTAGGTGACACTTTGGCACAATAAATCAATTAGTTGTCATCGCCAGTACTTTCTGGAATTTCTGGAATTTCTGGAATTGTCTCTTCAGAAATTGATTCGTCTATTAAAATAGACTCAGTATCATTAGAATCATTAATTAAAGACACATTAGAAATAAGAATTAATGAGCCAAGAATTATTGCTAGAACCCATGTACTTTTATCAAGAAAGTCAGTTGTCTTTTGAACTCCTCCAATTTGTTGTTGAGCTCCTCCAAATGTTGATGAAAGTCCTCCTCCTTTAGGGTTTTGAACCATTACAACAAGTATTAAAAGAAAACAGACAAAAACTATTAACGAAATAAATATCCAGAATGTTCCCATTATTTTACTTTTTATCTAATTTTTTTATTTTCCTTATATGGTCTGCAAAGAAACTACTTTTTTTTGGATATTTCAAACTTAATATCCTGTATGCTTTAATAGCTTTTTTATATTTTTTTTGATTGGTTAAGATTTTGGCAAGTGTCTCTGTAACAAGCTCTGGATTATCTTTATCATTTTTGTTGAAGCTGAATTTATATTCTTTATCATTATCTTCAATTATTCTGTCAGCCTTATTATCAATAAAGCTTTCAATTAGATTTATTTTTTCATCAATCTTACTTTTATCACTAGAAATTTGATCAAACCAATCAAGAAATGTGAATTTATCCTCACTTTGATTAGTTGCCTTGTCTTTATTTCTTTTTTCTTCTTGATTTATATCAGAACTAATCCAATTTCTAAGATTAGCTCTATCAAATGAAAGAATTGCAGTTCTTCTAAGAATATGCGAAAAGTTATTTTTATTTTGATCTTTTAGAGATTTAAGGTAATATGCAGATATAGTTTGTGAGTATGGGTATTTGTTAAATAGCCCTTTTAAGTCAGCTAGCTGGTTATCATCTTTTGGATTAAAGTTGTTTATAATGAAGTTAAATTTTTTGAATGTCATAAATTACCACTTTGCTAATGTTTCATTAAATATATCCTGAGTAATTCTTTCAAAAATATCAGCTAAAGCTGAATCTTTTATGTCATATAGTTGAAGATTACCAGGAAAGTCATAATAAAAAGAAAAAGGTTTTGTAAAATTATCTTCTTCATTTAGTCTGTTTTCATAGTTTAAAGTAATCCTCATTGTAAGTCTATTCTGTGAGGCTCTCATTTCAGCACTTGCTGCCATTGGAGTTATGCTAAATTCAGTTATTTCACCCTCATATAATAGATCACCACCCTCGTTAACAAGACTTAAACTTGTCTGATTAACTATTAGGTCTTGAAGTGCTATCGTAAAGTCCCTATCAAGTCCTGGTTCTATCGTTGATCCAGGTTTTCCCCCAGAATTGTTTTCAAAATAATTAACTTGAAAAGTTTCCGCTCCTATTGGAATAGATGAGCCAGTAAAAGAATATATTCCACATGCGCTAACTGTTAAATACAAGCCAATAAATAAATATTTATATCTCATTTATATCTCCTAAGTTATATTGTTTGATTTTTCTATAAAGTGTTCTCTCAGAAATTCCTAATTCTTTTGATGCTAATTTTCTTTTCCCTTTAGTTCGAATTAAAGCTTGCTTAATCATTTCAATTTCCTTATCTAATAGTGAAAGTGTTTCCTCTTCCTCTATAGTTTCAGCATACTCAAATTTTTCAGTATTGTCAATTTCATCTTTATCGATGCTTAAGCTAGAATCTTTAATGTTTACAGAATCTATCTCATGTGGTATATTTTTTTTCTCAGTACTTTTACCTCCATAAATTTTTTCAATTAGTCCTTGATTTTTCTCTTTTACTTCAGTTGAATCATCATTTTTAATTAACTCTAAAGTTAATTGTTTTAAATCAGTTAAATCACTTTTCATATCAAATAGAACTTTATATAATATCTCTCTTTCTGATGAAAATGAGTTTGAGTCAGTATTTATACTATCAAGTTTAGCAGGTAGTTTACTGGTTTTATTTGGCAAATAGCCATCTAGATTTTCACTATTTAATAGTCTTTCTTTTTCAAGTATAGACATTTGCTCAGCTATATTTCTTAATTGTCTAATATTCCCCCTCCATTCATTTTGACATAACAAGTCTTCAGCTTTTTCATCAAGTCTTAAGGTTGGCATATTATATTTTTGAGCAAAGTCTGATGCAAATTTTCTAAACAAAATAGGAATATCCTCTTTTCTTTCTCTTAATGGAGGAATGTTTATAATTATTGTGCTTAATCTATAAAAAAGATCTTCTCTGAATTTACCTGATCTTATAGCCTCTTCCATATTTGTATTTGTTGCGGCAACAATTCTAACATTTGTCTTTTCTACTTTTGATGACCCAACTTTAATATATTCACCACTCTCAAGAATTCTAAGTAACCTAACCTGAGTCGAAAGAGGGAGCTCACCAACTTCATCTAAAAAAATGGTACCCCCATCAGCAACTTCAAAATATCCACTTCTATTACTAGTAGCTCCTGTAAAAGCACCTTTTTCGTGTCCAAATAGTTCAGAATCAATTGTACCATCAGGAATAGCTCCACAATTAACTGCGATATACTTTGCATGTTTTCTATGTGAGTACTGATGAATTATTTTAGGAATATTTTCTTTACCAACTCCACTTTCTCCAGTAACTAGAACAGAAATATCAGAGTTTGATACCTGAATAGATTTCTCAAGAGCTCTATTTAGTTTGTTATTATTCCCAATAATTCCAAATCTTTGCTTTACTGACTGAATTGATTCCATATTAGATTGCTATTGATTTCTTCTTTACTTTACCTATTAATGTAGCTGTAGTACAGTCTTCAATTGTAACATCTACAATTTCTCCAGGAGAGAAGTTTTGTTTAGGAAATACAACTACATTGTTTTCAGTAGTTCTGCCACTCCAAAATTCATTTGATTTTTTTGATGATTTGTCAATTAAAACAGGGCATGTTAAGTCCAAAAATCTTTGATTTCGTTCTTTACTATGCTTTTGTTGCAAATTAATTATCTCTTCGAGTCTTCTTTGTTTAACTTCTTTATTTACATCATCATTAAAGTTTCTTGCAGCATAAGTTCCAGGTCTTTCAGAATAGGCAAACATGTAACCAAAATCATATTTTACTTCTTCCATCAAAGTCAATGTATCCTGATGGTCTTTCTCCGTTTCAGTTGGAAAGCCAGTCATTATATCATGAGATATTCCACAGTTAGGAATAATTTCTTTAATTTTTTTTATAAGATCAAGGTACTCTTTGCGCGTATGGAGTCTATTCATCTTCTTTAATATCCTATCACTTCCAGATTGAATTGGTAAATGAATATGGTTACATATATTTTCATATCTAGCCATTGTCTTAATAACATCAATAGTCATATCCTGAGGGTTAGATGTTGAAAATCTAATTCTAATTTTAGGAAACCTTGTAGCTATTATATCAAGAAGTTGAGAAAACCTTATTGTATTTTTCTTTTGTTCTTCACTAGCTTTATTAAAATCTTTTTTAGGTCCTCCTCCATACCATAAATAACTGTCAACATTTTGCCCTAGAAGTGTAACCTCCTTATACCCTTTTTCAGAAAGTTCTTGAATTTCTCTAATAATGCTCTCTGGACTTCTGCTTCTTTCTCTTCCTCTAGTAAAAGGTACAACACAAAAAGTACACATATTATCACACCCTCTTGTGATAGAGACATAAGCACTAATTCCATTATTATGAATTCTAACAGGTGAAATGTCTCCATAAGTTTCAGATTTAGATAAGATAACATTGACTGCTCTTTGGTTATTATCAACTTCGTTTAATAGATTAGGCAAATCCTTATATGAGTCAGGGCCTACTACTAAATCAACTATTTTTTCTTCTTCTAGAAATTTTTCTTTAAGCCTTTCTGCCATGCATCCCAATACTCCAACTTTTAGTTTGCTATTTTCTTTTTTCAAAGAATTAAAATTGTTTAATTTATTTCTAACCGTTTGTTCAGCTTTATCTCTAATGGAACATGTGTTAATTAATACTAGATTTGCTTCTTTAGAATTATTAGTTAATTCATAACCTTTATTCTTAAGAATTGAGGCAACAACCTCACTATCAGAAAAGTTCATCTGACACCCATAAGTTTCTATATATAATTTATTTTCTTTAATTATTCTATAATTTGACTTGTAAAAATAATCAATTATATTAAATTATGCCAATTTGTCAGTTTCTAGATGCCCAGGCTAGCCTTTTTTATTGAATCATACCCCCCTTTAACGTCGAAAAAGCTATGGATACCATTCTTTTTTAATATTGATGCAGCTATCATACTTCTATATCCACCTTGGCAGTGAATAAAGAATTTTGATTTAAAATCAATCTGATTAATAGATTGATTAATTAATTTTAAAGGAATGTTTAGTGATCCTGATATAGACTCATTTTGATGTTCAATTTTACTCCTAACATCAAGAATAGAATTATTTGACTTGTTTTCAAGATCATTAAGAACAGATGCTTCGGAAGAATCTATTGATGATGTTTGTTTTCCGTTTGATTTCCAATTTTCAATTCCCCCTTCTAGATATCCTAGAATATTGTCAAATCCTACTCTTGATAATCTAGTAATACCTTCTTCTTCTCTTCCATCCGGAACTACCAATAGAATAGGAGTATTAATATCCTCCAAAATCTCCCCTACCCATGGAGCGAACCTTCCATCTAGTCCAATAAAGATGGAATTAGGGATGTGTGCTTTTGCAAACTCATCTTGATGTCTAATATCTAAAACAATTATATATTTTTTTGAAATTAATTCTTCAAATTTATCAGGATTAAGAGGGTTTAGATTTTTTTGTAAAACTTCTTTTGAATCGTTATACCCATTTTTATTCATTGAAACATTAAAGGGGAAATATTTTGGTGGTTTATCAAGTCCATCTAGAAGCTCATTTATAAACTCACTTTTATTCATGTTCTCTCTTAGTGCATAATTTGTTTTCTTTTGATCACCTAAAGTTCCAAATGTCTCTGAGCTAAGATTTTTACCACATGAAGATCCTTCTCCATGAGCTGGATAAATTAATATTTTGTCATCTAATGTCATAATTTTGTTTCTCAAACTATCATATAGCAAACCTGCCAAGTATTCAGTATCAACTTCAGCATTTTGAGATAGATCTGGTCTTCCAACATCTCCTATAAATAGAGTATCACCTGTAAAAATTGCATAATCATCTCCATTTTCATCTTTTAGTAAGTATGTTGTGCTTTCAAGAGTATGGCCAGGTGTATGAATTGCAACAATTTTTATATCACCAACATTAAACTCTTGTCCATCTTTTGCAGATAATTTATTGAATGAGGTTTCAACATCTGGTCCATAAACAATATCAGCTCCTGTTTTTTTTGCTAAGTTAAGATGACCACTAATAAAATCAGCATGTAAATGAGTTTCAAAAATATATTTTATTTTGCTCTTTCTTTTACTAGCTCTTTCTATATATGAATCTATTTCTCTAATTGGGTCAATAATGGCTACTTCATTATTACTTTCAATATAATATGAACCTTGAGATAGACAACTGGTATATATTTGCTCTACTATCATAATTACCTACAAAAGTAGTTTGTTTTTTTAAAAAATTATAAAAAAAAATTAGAGTAAAAAATGAGAAAATTTAATTTTTATATTTTTGACAAAATAAATCTGTTTACTTTTAGCCCAAAATTTTTATTTGATGTCAAAAAATTTAGTTATCGTAGAGTCTGCTACAAAAGCAAAAACAATTGAAAAAATATTAGGAGAAGATTTTAAAGTTGTTTCTTGTGTTGGACATATATCTGATCTTCCTGTGAGTGAGATAGGAGTCGATATAGATAATGATTTCAAACCAAAATATATTATACCAGATGAAAAAAAGCAGGTTATTAAAGACCTTAAAAAACATGTAAAAAAATCTGAAAAAGTATGGCTAGCTAGTGATGAAGATAGAGAAGGGGAAGCAATTGCTTGGCATCTATATGAGAATCTTAATCTAAGTAATAAAGAATTTGACAGAATTGTTTTTCATGAAATTACAAAAAATGCCATATTAAATGCTATAGACAATCCAAGATCAATTGACTATAATCTTGTAAATGCTCAACAAGCTAGAAGAGTTTTAGATAGACTTGTTGGATATGAACTTTCTCCTGTTTTATGGAAAAAAGTTAAGACTGGGCTATCTGCTGGAAGAGTTCAATCAGTTTGTGTTAGAGTAATTGTAGAGAGAGAAAGGGAAATTCAAAAACATGAGTCTCAAAGTAGTTTTAGAACTCAAGGTATTTTTAATAACCTAGAAGGAAAGTCAATCAAATCTGAACTTGATACTAGATTTAATAAAGATGAAGAGGTGAAAAACTTTTTTATTCAAAATGAAAATGCGATTTTCCATATTAACTCTTTATCTAAAAAACCATCTAAGAGATCACCTACACCTCCCTTTACAACTTCAACTCTTCAACAAGAAGCATCAAGAAAACTTGGTTTTGGAGTATCTAGGACAATGACTACTGCTCAAAAACTATATGAAGCTGGACTTATAACTTATATGAGAACGGATAGTGTTACTATTTCAAATGAAGCTAAAAACTCAATAATTAATAAGATAAAATCAAAATTTGGAGACAAATTTGTTTATTCAAGAGATTTTCAAAATAAAAATAAATCTGCGCAAGAAGCTCATGAGGCTGTTAGACCAACTAAAATAGATGTTGAAGAAATAACATCTGACTATGACCAGCAAAGATTATATAAACTAATTTGGAAAAGAACAATTTCATCTCAGATGGCAGATGCAGAGATTGAAAAAACTATAGTAAAGATACAATCTGATAAATACGATTATAAATTTACATCAACTGGTGAAGTAATAATATTTGAAGGTTTTTTAAAAGTTTATCTTGAAGGTACTGATGATGAAAATGAAGAAGAGAAAAGTGTATTACCACAAATTAAAGAAGGACAAGAACTTCAGTTAGATAAGATAATTTCAAAAGAAATCTTTTCAAGACCTCCATCTAGATATACAGAAGCATCTTTAGTTAAAAAAATGGAAGAACTTGGAATTGGGAGACCCGCTACATATGCAACAACAATTTCAACAATTCAAAAAAGAGGATATATTGAAAAAGGAAGTAATGAAGGATCTGAGAGAGACTATAAATTTCTTGAATTCTCAAACAATGAAATTTCAGATCAGATTTTAAAAGAAAAAATAGGCTCAAATAAGGGAAGATTAATTCCTACTGATATTGGAGCAATTGTTAATGACTTTTTAGTTGATAATTTTAGAAATATCCTAGACTATGGTTTTACAGCTGAAGTAGAGAAAAATTTTGATGAAATTGCTTCTGGGAATGAAGAATGGTCTGAAATAATCAAAAGGTTCTATCAAGATTTTCATTCTAATGTAACTGAAGTTAATGAAACTGCAGAGAGACAATCAGGAGAAAAAATTCTAGGAAATGATCCTAAATCAGGAAGGGTAGTGAAAGTTAGGCTTGGTAGATTTGGACCACTTGCTCAGATTGGTAATACAGAAGATGAAGAAAAACCAATTTTTGCAAGTTTAACTAAGGATCAACAACTTGAAAACATAACTTTAGAAGAAGCGCTTGAATTATTTAAGTTCCCAAAAGAGATAGGTGAATATAAGAATGAAGCTGTAACAGTTAATAATGGAAGATATGGACCATATATTAAATTTTTATCAAAATCTATTTCAATTCCAACTAATTTTGATCCCCATACAATAGACCTTCGTCAAGCGATTGAGCTAATAGATCAAAAACTTAAAGCTGATGAACCAATTCATTTTTACGATGAATTGCCTGTGACAAAAGGGGTTGGAAGGTTTGGACCTTATATAAAATGGAATGAGGGTTTTATAAATGTAAATAAGACATATGATTTTGATAACCTAACTATTGAGAATATAGAAGAATTAATTAAAAATAAAATACAGAAAGACAAGGATAAATTAATTAAAGAATGGCCTGATCATGAGATAAAAATTGAAAAAACTAGATGGGGTAGGTCTGCAATCTCTAATGCAAAGAAAAAAGTTGAGATTCCTAAAGAAATTGATCCAACTAAGATTTCACTTGAAGAAGCGCAAAATTATCTTAAAACAAAGAAGAAGAAATGAGTATTGAACTTCTAAAACCTATTGATGATGACATTCTTAATTCCATAAAGTCAAATAAGAGAGGTTCAATTGGAGAAGAAATTCAAATTCACACAAGTAGTTTAGGACTCCCAGATATAGAATCAACTGATATTGCAATTTTAGGAATTAGTGAAACAAGAAATTCATTTTTTGAATCAAACGATTTTAATCTATCCAATTTTCGAAAAGAGTTTTATCAATTAAATCTTGGCAAGTGGAAAAAATCAATTTCTGATCTAGGAAATCTTCCGAATGGAAACACAACAAATGATACTTACCATGCAATTGCTGAACTATGTCTTTTTCTTAGAAAGAAAAATATAATTTCAATAATAATTGGAGGAAGTAATGATATAATTTTTCCAATCTTTAAGTCTTATAATAATTTCAATAAAAAGGTAAATATTGTATCAATAGATAATCAATTTGATCTTCACCAAGATGAAGATCTTTTATCAAGCAGATCATACATGAATAAAATTATCATTGATGACTCATCAAAACTAAATGATTTTACAAACTTAGGGTATCAAAGACACCTTTGTTCTCCCAGCGAGATAGATTTAATGGATAAACTGTTTTTCGATTATATTTCTCTAGGAGATTTGATAGGTGATGATAAAAGTGCAGAACCAATTTTAAGAGATGCGCATATAATTGGTTTAGATATGAAAGCGTTATCTTGGGTTTCCTCTGGGAATTATGAATACGGTAATCCTAATGGTATTGACAGTAGGCTAATATGTATACTATCTAGATATTCAGGGATTAGTGATAAATGTGAATATTTTGGTTTATTCGAACTATTGAATAATTCTATTTCAACTAAACTTTATGCTCAAATAATTTGGTATTTTATCGAAGGGGTTAATTCTAGATTTTCTGAACCAATATTTAGTGATGAATCAGGATTCATAAAATATAATGTTTCTGTATCAGGAAGAGATTTGATTTTTATTAAAAGTAATGAAAGTGAAAGGTGGTGGTTAGAAATTATATTATCTGAGAAAAATGGAAAAAAAAGATATTTGCCTTGTCTTGAAAGTGATTACACCTCTGCATTAAATGATAATATTCCTGAGAGATGGTTTAGAGCAATAAAAAGAATTTAAATTTCTTGTAAATATCTTTCAGCATCCAAAGCAGCCATACATCCTGATCCAGCAGCAGTTACAGCTTGTCTGTATTCTTTGTCTTGAACATCTCCAGCAGCAAAAACTCCAGGTATATTTGTAATAGTTGATTTAGGTTCTGTAATTATATATCCACTTTTATCCATGTTTATTTGTCCTTTAAAAATTTCAGTATTAGGTGTATGTCCAATAGCTAAAAATAATCCAGTTACTTTTATCTCAGCTGTTTCTTTAGTTAAATTATTTATTGTTCTTACCCCCTCAACTATATTATCTCCAATAACTTCTTTCACTTCATGATTGTATAGAATGGAAATATTAGGATATTTACTAATTCTATTTTGCATAGCCTTTGAAGCTCTTAGGTAATCTTTTCTAACAAGCATAGTTACTTTAGAGCATATTTTAGCTAAATAGGTAGCTTCTTCGACTGCAGTATCTCCTCCACCAACAACAGCTACTTCATGATTCTTATAAAAGAATCCATCACAAACTGCACAGGCAGAAACTCCACCACCAATTAATTTTTGTTCACTTGGTAATCCAAGATACTTTGCAGAAGCTCCAGTACAAATTATAATTGTTTTGGCTTTAATTTCTGTTCCGTCTTGAGAAAAAACCTTATGAAGATCTCCTTTGTTTTTTGAAAATTCCACTTTAGAGATAAAATCAACTCTTACTTCAGTTCCAAACCTTTCAGCTTGTTCTTTTAATTCACCCATCATTTTTGGCCCATCTATTCCTTTTGGATATCCAGGAAAATTGTCAACATCTGTAGTTGTTGTTAATTGACCGCCTGGTTCAAGACCAGTATAAATTACAGGTTTTAAATCTGCTCTAGCTGCATATATTGCAGCTGTATATCCAGCTGGGCCACTTCCAATAATTAATGTATCCATAAATTAAGTCATGAATATAAAAATTAAAAAAACAAAAGAATAATTTTAAATTAAAACATTATTAACTTTGTAGTTCTATCTTATTGACAATGGGTAAAAAAAATCTAAAATATCAATCTCCTGGAATAAATGAAGGAACGAGATTTGAGAAATTGCATACTGTAACTTTTGATAATTCTGAAATTGCATCACATTTAATTGCAAAAGAGATATGCGATCTTGTGAAATCAAAACAAGAGAAAGGTAAAAAATGTGTCATCGGTTTTGCAACTGGATCATCTCCAACCCTTATATATAAAGAAATTATTAGGATACATAAAGAAGAATCAATTAGCTTTAAAAATGTAGTTGCCTTCAATCTTGATGAGTACTATCCAATCAAAACGAATGATAAAAACAGTTACCATCATTTTATGAATGAGAACCTATTTAGTCACCTAGATATTCCTAAAGAAAATATAAATATTCCCTCTGGGCAAGTAAAACCTAATGATATAGAAAAGTTTTGTAATTCTTATGAGAATAAAATTCAAGAGTATGGAGGAATAGACCTTCAAATTTTAGGGATAGGTAGAACAGGTCATATTGGTTTTAATGAACCAGGATCACATTTTAATTCTAAAACTAGATTAATTACACTTGATCATACTACAAGATTTGATGCTAGTAAAACTTTTGGTGGAATAGAAAATGTTCCAAACACTGCTATTACTATGGGCATTAGGACTATCTTTAATTCTAAGAGAATAATAGTTATGGCTTGGGGTATTCACAAGAGTTTAATTGTGAAGAAATCAGTTGAGGGTGAAGTTACATCATTGATTCCAGCTTCATACCTTCAGAATCATAAAAATACAACATTAGCACTAGACAATGAATCAGCAAGTGAGTTGATAAAATCAAAAACACCATGGGTAGTTGACACTTGTAAATGGACTTCTCTGATGAAAAGAAGAGCTGTAGTTTGGTTAAGTGAAATTACTGGTAAGTCTATACTTAAATTAACTGATGAAGACTATAATAAAAATGGACTTTCTGATTTGTTAGCACTTGAAGGGTCTTCCTATGATTTAAATATCAAAATGTTTAATCATTTTCAAAACACAATAACGGGATGGCCAGGTGGAAAACCAAATTCAGATGACTCAACCAGGCCAGAGAGAAAATCCCCTAATCCTAAAAGGGTTATAATATTTAGCCCACATCCGGATGATGATGTTGTTTCAATGGGTGGAACCTTTGATAGACTTGTTGCACAAGGTCATGATGTTCATGTTGCCTACCAAACTTCAGGAAATATTGCTGTGACTGATTATGATGCACTTAAGTTTCTTGAAGTATCAAAAGATGTTAATGAATTAGCTAAAAACGATGATGTTAAGAATCTAATTAAAGAACTAAAGAATAAGAAAATTGATCAAATTGATTCAAAACAAGTTAGAAAATTAAAAGGTTTTATAAGAAAAAGCGAAGCAATTGCTGCTACAAGATATATTGGAATTCCAGATAAGAACACTCATTTTATGAATTTACCCTTTTATGAAACTGGTAAAATTCAAAAAAACACTCCTTCAAAAAAAGACATTGAAAAGACAGCATCATTAATAAAAAAAATAAAGCCACATCAAATTTATGCAGCTGGAGATCTAGAAGACCCTCATGGAACGCATAAAGTATGTTTAGATATAATATTTGATGCATTAAAATCTATCAAAAAAGAAAAGTTCATTAAAAATTGCTGGCTATGGCTTTATAGAGGAGCTTGGCTAGAGTGGGATATTCATGATATAGATATGGCTGTGCCAATGAGTCCAAATCAAGTATTAAGAAAAAGAACATCAATTTTCTTTCACCAAACACAAAAAGATGGTGTTATGTTTCAAGGACAAGATCTAAGAGAGTTTTGGGTTAGGGCAGAGGAAAGAAATAAAGAGACTGCACTTAAATATAAAAACATGGGACTTGCAGATTATGCTGCAATTGAATCCTTTAAAAGATATCACTATTAAAAGATATTATTATATTTAAATAAACATACTAATATGAGAAAGATAACTACACTAATTATTTCTGTATTGGTTCTTTCAATAGGGATGAACCTTAATGCACAGAAGAAATATTCAAATAAAAAAATAAAATCTTTAAAAAACATTGCTGTTAATCTTGTTGAAAAAGATAAGAAACAAACACAGATTATGGTTGATAAAGTTTTTAGTTTTGCTGAATTAGGATTTCAAGAATTTGAAACTTCAAATTATTTAACTTCAATTTTAGCCTCAAATGATTTTATTGTTGAAAAAGGGTCATCAGGTATTCCAACAGCTTGGTTTGCTACTTGGTCTAATGGTGAAGGTGGACCTACTATAGCACTTGGTAGTGATATAGATGGTATACCCAAAGCATCTCAATATCCTGGTGTTGCTTATCATAAACCAATGATAGAAGGTGCACCTGGTCATGGAGAAGGACACAATTCAGGTCTACCAGTTGTGGTTACTGCTGCTTTGGCTGTTCAAAAGATAATGATTGAAAATAACATTAATGGAACATTAGTATTATGGCCTGGAGTTGCTGAAGAACAAATAGGTACAAAAGCTTGGTATGTTAGAGATGGATATTTTGATAATATAGACATGTGTATTTTTACTCACGTTAGCAGTAATCTTGGAGTTACATGGGGGGCAGCACCAGGAACTGGATTAATTTCTGTAGAATATACATTTGATGGTGAGACTGCCCATTCAGCTGGAGCCCCTTGGAGAGGAAGAAGTGCATTAGATGCTGCGGAGTTAATGAACATTGCATGGAATTATAAGAGAGAACACCTTCACCCTTTAAAAAGATCGCACTCAATTTTTACTGATGCTGGTGACCAACCAAATGTTGTCCCTTCTAAAGCATCAATTTGGTTTTATTTTAGGGATATAAAATATGAAGGTATAATGGATATGTATAATACTGCAAATAAAATGGCAGAAGGTGCAGCTTTAATGACTAATACTACTTATACATCTAGAATCCTTGGAACTGCTTGGCCTAGACATTTTAATAAGGTTATTGCTGAAGAAATGTATGAAAACGTAAAACAAATAGGTCTTCCTGAATGGTCTGAAGATGACCAAAAATTAGCTATTGCTGTTCAGAAAGAAGTAAACTCTTCAAATATATCAGGTCTATCAAAAAAGTTAAATAAAATAGGAGCTCCTCTTGCATTTCCAGTTAGTGGAGGTTCAGATGATATTGGTGATATCTCTTGGAAAGTTCCAACAGTAACTTTAAGGTTCCCGTCAAATATTCCAGGTCTTCAGGGACACCACTGGTCTAATTCAATTGCTATGGCAACCCCTATTGCTCATAAAGGTGCAAATGCTGGTGCAAAAGTATTAGCTATGACAGTTTTAGATTTTTTATTAAAACCTAATAAATTAACTCAAGCTAAGGACTATTTTGAAAATGTTCAGAATGAAGAAACAGAATATAGGCCTATGATATCAGAAAATGATCCTCCTGCTACTTTTTTAAATAAAGAGATAATGGAGCAATATAAATCAAGACTAAAGGAACTATATTTTGATGAAACAAAGTATGAAACTTATCTTGATCAGCTTGGTATTGATTATCCTGTAATTAAAAAAGAATAACTAATTCTTTGGGACTAGATATTTTAAAGGATCAAAATCCCATAAAAGTGGAAGTAAAAAGTATACAATAAGGCTTAAAAGAATTATTGAAATTAGGTTCATCCATATACCAACGCGAACCATATCAGGAATACGTAAATAACCTGACCCAAAAACTACGGCATTAGGGGGTGTAGCAACAGGTAACATAAATGCACAAGAAGCAGCTACTGTGGCGGAAACCATCAAAATAAATGGATGTACATCAATTGTCATTGCCATTGGATATAGAACAGGTAATAACATAGCGGTGGTTGCTAAATTAGAGGTTATTTCTGTTAAGAAATTAACGGAAGTAATCAAAATAAATACCAGTAAAAAAAGAGAAACTCCATCTAATAAAGTCATTTGAGTAGCTATCCACAAAGCTAATCCACTATCCTTAAAACCTGCAGCTAAAGCCATTCCTCCACCAAATAATAATAAAATTCCCCAAGGTAATTTTACAGCTTCTTCCCAGTTTAATAGTCTTCTTTCTTTATTTTTTGTAGGTAATAAAAAAATTATGACAGCACTAATCATAGCTATAATTGTATCATCAATAGCTGGGACTATTAGCTTTAATATATAATCTCTAGTAACCCATGCAAAAGCTGTTAAGGCAAATACTATAGCTACTAACTTTTCTTCATAGCTAATTTGACCTAACGTGTTCAATTGTTTGCTAATTTCTGCACGTCCTCCAGGAAAAGCCTTTTGTTTAAACTTAAAGGCAAAACTTGTTAAGTATTTCCAGCACAAAAACAATAACACTACGGAGATAGGAAACCCAAACTTAAACCATTGAGAGAAGGTGATTTCATATCCAAAGGATTCTTCTACTACTCCTGCTAACACCAAATTAGGGGGTGTCCCAATTAAAGTAGCTACACCACCAATTGAAGCGCTGTATGCTATTCCTAACATTATAGCTTTTCCAAAAGTTTGATTTTCATTCTCAATTGTATCAGGATTATCTCTTAATTGTGTTACAATCGCCATGGCAATAGGTAACATCATAACAGCAGTAGCAGTATTAGAGATCCACATCGACATAAATGCAGTAGCAACCATAAAACCAAGGATTATGTTTACTACATTGGTGCCAATTAAATTAATGATATTCAAGGCTATCCTTTTATGTAAGTTCCATTTTTGTATTGCGATGGCAAGGATAAAACCTCCTACATAGAGGAAAACATATTTATGTCCAAAAGAAGCTGTTGTTTCAGATAGTCCTAATCCACCAGTTAATGGAAATAAAACAATGGGTAACAAGGCAGTCACAGCAATAGGAATAGCTTCTGTTATCCACCAAATTGCTATCCAAATTGTTGATGCTAGAACAGCATTAGCTTCTGGATTTAAGCCTTCAGGATGAAAGAAAAGTAAGATTAATACGAATGCTAAAGGACCTGAAATTAAGCCAATACTTTTTGAGTTCATGGTTATATTTAGGGTTACTTAAATTACAATGTGCAAGACATATCTTCTCCGCAACACATTGGAGATTTAATTTTACCTTCACATATTGGACAATATGAAACTTGAACCTCATCTCCATTATCAAGATTTATAGTGTCATTTAAAAGAGGCTCATCACACTTAGCACAATTGCTTTTTACTGACATTCCACATTTGGAACATGTATAAGTTGAATCCATATTGTAAATATAGGAAACTATTATTTATATGATTATTTATTAGTATAAGTCCCATTTTTTTGTAAATTCAATTAAAATTTAACAAAAAGTTAACAATATGAAACAATTTATTACAACATTATTTCTCTTTAGTTCAATAATTCTTTTTGGACAAGATGGAGTAAGCGGAATTGTTCTTGATGAAAACGGAGGTCCACTTCCTGGAGCTAACGTTATTATTGAGAATACTAGTACTGGTGTTTCTACAGATTTTGATGGTAACTTTACAATAAATGCAGGCTCAGGTGATGTCTTGGTAATAAGCTATATTGGATATACTAGTGAGTATGTCACAGTAGGCAACCAAGATAGTATAACCGTTTCACTTCAACTAGATAATGAATTAGAAGAAGTTGTGGTTACTGCACTGGGTTTTGCCGCAGTTAGAGATCAACAAGGATCAACTTCATCCGTAATTGCAACTGATGATGTTATAAGATCTGCTGAGCCTACTGTTGTTAATGCATTAAGTGGTAAAGCATCAGGTGTAAGAATAACAAGATCAAACGGTGATCCAGGTGCTGGAAGTACAATTAGAATCCGTGGTGCAAATACAATTGATGGTTCTATACAACCACTTATAATTGTTGATGGTGTGCCAATGGATAATACAACTTCATATGCTGGAGGTAACAATATTACCGGAAGTAATGGAGGTGTAACACAAGGTTCTCGTCTTAATGATATTAATCCAAATGATATTGAATCTGTTCAGGTCCTAAAAGGAGCATCAGCTGGTGCTTTATATGGAAGTAAAGCTGCGAATGGAGTTGTAGTTATAACTACAAAAAAAGGTTCAAGAGGAGAAGCTAAGATTACATTTAAATCTTCTTATTCTTTTGATGAAATATCAGAAAGAATAGATATGCAAGATACTTGGGGTCAAGGACGTAGTGGAAAATTTGGAACAAACAGAGCTGAGTCATGGGGTGATTGGATCCCTGGAAGATCAGGTAGTATGGATACATATAAGTCAGGTGCATTTTTCACAGCAGAAAATGGGACAGTATACAAAGCTATTGATGACAAAAACTCACAAGAAACTTTTGTAGATGAAAACTTTGATTCAGTTTTTGGAACAGGTCATTCTTTACAAAATGATTTAACTATAAGTGGAGGTGGAGATAATAGCACCTATTTCTTTAGTCTAGGTCACCTAGATCAAGATGGAATGATAAAAAACGCTACTTATGAAAGAACAAATGCTCGTTTGAATTATGAAGCAAAATTAAATGATAAAATTACTTTATCATCTAAGATGGCTTATACTTATACAAAATCAAATAGAATTCAGCAAAGTTCAAATGTATCAGGATTAATGCTTGGACTTCTTAGAACTCCTCCTGATTTTGATGGAAGAGATTACAAGGGTACATATACTAGTTCTGGAGGAACAGAATATGTTAATAGAGGTAGATCTTATAGAAAACAATTAGGTCAAAGTAATAACCAAACTTATACAAACCCGCTTTGGACAGTTAATGAACAAACAGCACTTACCAAAGTAAATAGGATAACTGTTACTCCTCAATTAACTATTAAACCAACTAACTGGTTTTCAGTAATTGCAAGAGGAAATGTAGATGTTGCAGATGATAAAAGAACTTACTTCTTCCCGCTTGGGGATGCTAGTTCTAGAGCAAATGGGCAATTCCAAGAGGATGTACTTGATATTAGAAATTCTTCATTAGATATTATTGGAAAGGCTAACTTTGATCTTGCCGATAATATAAATCTTACCGCAACAGCTGGTTGGAGTTATAATGATAGAAAGTATAATAGAGTTTCTGGAAATATTACTGGTTTTCTTGTAAATTCATCAAAACAGACTACAGCATTGAATACTTCTGCTGAGGCATCTAGTTTTGAAAACTATAGAAGCTTTAGAAGATCAAATAGAGGTTATGGAGTACTTAACCTTGATGTTGCTAATGAGTTATTTGTTAATGTGTCTGGTGCGCTAGAATCTGCATCTACAATCGATGGGTCATTTTTCTATCCTGCTGCTGATGTTGCATGGGTACTAACTGAAAGAGCTATGCAATCTGATGCAATCTCTTTTGCAAAGCTAAGAGGTTCATGGGGTCAGGTGGGTGTTCAACCATCAGCTCATAAATTTGAAACTTTAGCTGAGGGAGGTTTTGGCTATTCAACTTATAGTGATCCACTAGATAGTAACTTATTTGGAGGTGGATTTAGATTGGATAATAACTTAGGTAATCCTAATCTAGAGCCTGAGATAAAAACTGAGTGGGAAATTGGAGCAGATCTTAGATTCCTTGATGATAGAATGTCTTTATCATTCACATATTATGATAACATAATAGAAGGTATTCTTCTAGATGTTACATTATCTCCTTCTTCAGGTTTTTCAACTCAATATGGAAATTATGGAGAAATGACAAACGTTGGGATGGAAATCGATTGGGGATATGATATAATTGATGAGACTGATTTTGGTCTTTCGACTTCTATAAACTGGTCTAGAAATGATAATGAGGTAACAGATTTATATGGGACAGAAACTATTAACTTGTCTCCTGGAGCTTCAGTTAGTTCAAGAGCAATTGTTGGATACCCATTAGGAACTCTATATGGAACAGGTTCAAAGACAAATCCAGATGGAAGTTTTGATTTAAATTCAAATGGATTCCCTCAAATTACATCTAGTCCAATAGTTCTTGGAGATCCAAATCCAGACTGGAGAGCTGGTGTATCAATGAATATGAGATATAAAAAATGGAGACTTAATGCAGTTATTGAACACTCTCATGGTGGTGAATTTTCACCAAGAACTCTATGGGTATTAAATAGATTTGGAACTACAGCAGAGACTGCAAATAGACTTACATTAGACCAGCCTTTAAAAAACTTTAAAGGAAATACTATAGCTGCAGGAACAACTGTTAGAGGTAATATTAGAGACTTTGGTGCTGGTCCAGTTCTTTTAGATGAAAACTGGTATAGAACAGGGATCGGTGGAGGATTTGGTGATAACCAAGCGTATAACTTCTCTATTGCCGACGCAACATGGACAAAATTAAGAGACTTATCTCTTAGTTATGTTTGGGATGACTCACGCATTAAATCTCTTGGTTTAAGTGATGTGATTTTAACTTTTACTGGAAGAGACCTAATTAACATCAATGAAGTTGATGGAATTGACCCTGAGATAAATACAAAAGGTGTAAGTGTTGCACAAGGTGTGGAATACTTTACTAACCCTCAGACAAAAGGTTTTCTGTTTAGTCTAACTATAAATTATTAAAAAAATGAAAAAATTATACACAAAATCAATATTAGCTTTAATTCTTATATTTTCTTTCTCTTGTGAGGACTTAAATGAAGATATTAATTCAAATCCTAATGATATTCTAATATCGGATGTTGAAGACAAGCTATTTTTAACAGGTTCACAGTTAGCAAATATTCAACTTAACCTTGGACATTTAAACAGAATCAGTGGAATGTATTCTGGACAATTGATAGGTTTTAGTTCATTATACTCAAATATTTATGGATATAGCTTATCAACTGTAGAGGCAAACGATGAGTGGGGTCAACTTTATGTTGGTATTTTAACTAACATGAGATATTTGCAAGAAAACTCATCTAATTCTCTTTTAGTTGGGATAGCGCAGATAATTGAAGGTCATGCTTTTGGAACAGGTGCTTCCCTTTGGGGAGATATTCCATATAGTGAAGCTGGAAATCCTGAAGTTGAAGACCCTGTTTTTGATGATCAAGTTTCAGTTTATAATGCCGCAATATCTAAGTTAGATGCTGGTATTCAAACATTATCTGGTGCTTCAACAGGAGGTTTATCTCAAGATATAATCTATGGTGGAGATAAAAATAAATGGATAGCTGCTGCTCATACTTTGAAAGCACGTTTTCATCTTCATAAGAAAGATTATGGTGCTGCAGCTTCTGCTGCTAACAGTGGAATTAGTTCTGCATCTGGGGATATGACTTATAATCCGCCAGCATCTCAGAATTCAGGTGATGTAAACCTTTTCGCTACTATTCTTAATGGATCAAGAGCGGGAGATCTTGGTAACTCATCTGGAGGATCTGAAAGTTATTTATTACAACTTTTAAGCAATTCTTATTCAATTAATAGAAATCATTCTAAAACAGATGAGACTGCTAGATATGGTTACTATAAAATTAATTCATCTAGTGGTTCAGCAAATACTGGTGTAATTGCAGAAACTGAACCTCAAAATATGGTTACTTATTTTGAAAATGAATTAATTCTTGCAGAAGCTAAAGCAAGATCAGGAGGGGTATCTAACGGTTTGCCTCATCTTAATAATGTTCGAGCTTGGTTAAACTCAGGAGGTGGTTTAAATGATAATCACATTACGGATTCTTATAATTATGCTGCTTTTGATGTTTCAGATTTTAATGCTGGAGGAATTGAAAATGCAGATGGTATTGATCCTAAATCAGCTTTCT
This sequence comes from uncultured Flavobacteriaceae bacterium, assembly GCA_964437815.1. GTDB lineage: Bacteria > Bacteroidota > Bacteroidia > Flavobacteriales > Flavobacteriaceae > Marisimplicoccus. Next base: position 13,786 of record CAYTIE010000007.1, on the reverse strand, counting down.
TAAGAGAAGTTATTGAGGAAAGATATGTAAGTGGATTTGGAATGCATATGCCTTTTAATGACGCTAGAAGACTAAGAAAAAGTGATAGCGCTATAAGTGTTCCATTTGTTCTTGTACTTGGTCCTGGTGCTCCTTATCCGGAGAGAATGCCATATTCTGCAAATGAATTGAATTCAAATGCAAACGCGCCTGCGGAAGATCCAGGTATTTTTACTAAAACTAAAGTAAATCAATAATAACTATTACTAAAAAAGGGCTTATTTGAATAAGCCCTTTTATTTCTATGACCTTTTTAAAAAAAATATATATATACCTAATAGTATGCTTATTAAGCATAGGTTGTAGTGTTAAAAATCAACACAAGAATGATATAATATCATCACCTCATCCTCTAGCATCTCAAGCTGGTAAGGATATTTATTCTATAGGAGGTAATGCATTTGATGCTGCTGTAGCAGCTGCATTTACATTATCAGTTGTTGAGCCAAGTATGAGTGGAATTGGGGGAAGACTTCAATCCATATATAAAACTCAAGACGGAACTATTGCTGGGGTAGATGCAACCACACAAGTTCCATTAAATTATGATAGTAAAAACAGCTCATCAGATAGCTATGGTTATAAAACCATTGGAATTCCAGGCGTAGTTGCAGGACTTATTAAATTACATGAAGAACATGGTGTTCTTGATTTAAAAACTGTAATGGCTCCATCAATTAGACATGCTGAACAAGGATATATGATTTTTCCTGGTGAAGCTAAAAGACAAGCAAGTGATAAAGATATAATAGAAAGTTTTGAAGGCACCAAGCTTTATTTTTTAAATTCTAATGGTGATTCATTTATGGGAGGAGATATAGTTTTTCAAAAAGATTTAGCTAATACTTTAAAAATAATCTCTGAAAATGGTAGAGAAGGATTTTATGAGGGTGAAATAGCAGAGAAAATAGTTAATGATATGCAATCTAATGGGGGGCTAATTACATTGGAAGATTTAAAAAATTATTCAGCTCTTGATTCAAAAGTATTAACTGGAAGTTTTCAAGGTTATAATATACATTCATTATACCTACCTTCATATGGAGCTATAACCATTCAAATTTTACAGATTCTAGACAATTTGAATATTCAGACTGAAGATGAATTAGCTATTAAAATTTCTAGTGCTTCTGAAAGAGCATTTGAGTATCGTTATTTTCAAAATAATGAAGACTCATTAAGGAGTATATTATCTTATGATATGGCAAGGAAAATTGCGAATAAAATAAATAATGATGATGCGCTACTTACATTAAAGGGTGAATCAAGTCACTCTGTCTCAACAGATCTTGCTGTTGGACATACCACGCATCTTACAACTGCTGATCAGCATGGTAATGTAGTTGCAATTACTCAAACTTTAGGACCAAATATGGGTTCAAAAGTTGCAACAAAAGGTTTAGGCTTTCTGTATAATGTTACTATGGGTCCATATCTAGGGGGATACTTAGGTGAAGATAAGCCAGGAGATCGAGCATCTTCTCATATTTCTCCTACTTTATTTACAAATCAAGATGAAGTAGTTTTAGCACTTGGAGCTGCAGGAGGGCAAAGAATTATAACTGCCATTACTCAAGTTGCATACAGATATTTAGCACAAGATTCTCCTTTAGCTGATGCTCTTTACCTTCCAAGATATTATAAAAATGATGGTATCCTCTATATCGAATCTCATCTTGGGATGAATAGAATCAATGCACAGCTATTCCCTAGCAGATATAATGTTGAAAGAATCCCTCATAAAGCTTATTTTGGTCGAGTACATGCAGTAGCACTAGATTCACTGAAAAAGCTATGGGTTGGATCTGCAGACCCTGACTGGGAAGGTACAGTTTCAAGTTATTATAAAAGATAAAACCCACCTAAAAGTGGGTTTTTTAGTAGCGTGGGCAGGACTCGAACCTGCGACCTTTGGGTTATGAGCCCAACGAGATACCGCTTCTCCACCACGCGATATAGAATGCAAATATATAAACTTTACCGACTATAGGCAAACCATTAAATATTAGTAACTATCTTTGCGAAAAATGAGAAAGAAAAATCATAAATCTGGGTTTGTCTCTATAATTGGAAGACCTAATGTGGGGAAATCAACATTGATAAATGCTTTAATGGAGGATAAGCTATCTATTATTACTTCAAAAGCACAAACAACCAGACATAGAATAAGAGGAATTATCAATGGTGATGACTATCAGATAGTTATATCAGATACTCCAGGGATATTAGATCCTAATTATCAACTTCAAGAAGTTATGATGAAGTTTATAAATGAGACTTTAATTGATTCAGATGTATTAGTTTTTATTGACGAAGTGGGGAGTAAGGATTTTAAGAATGATTCATTAATCAAAAAAATTAATAAGCTTAAAGTACCAAAGATGGTTTTGCTTAATAAAATTGATCTTTTTAATCAAGATAAATTAGAAAGTTCTTTGTCATATTGGCAAAAAATTTTTCCAGAAATAAAAATATATCCAATATCTGCGAAAGAAGGCTTTTTTGTTAATGAATTAAAAGAAATCTTTATTAACAATATTCCCGAGTCACCACCGTTTTTTCCTAAAGATCAGTTTACTGATAAATCCGAAAGATTTTTTGTTAATGAATCTTTAAGAGAGCAGATATTACTTAATTATGATAAAGAAATTCCATACTCAGTTGAAGTTATAACAGAAGAATTTAAGGAGACAAATAAAATAATAAAGATAAGGTCTATTATTTTCACTGAAAGAGACTCCCAAAAAAAGATATTAATTGGTCATAAGGGAGCAGCATTAAAAAAGGTTGCATCAAATGCGAGAAAGAACTTAGAAAAATTCTTTAATAAAAAGATTTTTTTAGAGGTTTATATTAAAGTAAAAAAGAATTGGAGAAATGATAAATTATCTCTAAAAAGGTTTGGATATAATTTATAGAAAAATATTTTAAATGGGAGGAATAGTTGCTATAGTTGGAAGACCAAATGTTGGAAAATCGACATTATTTAATCGACTTATACAAAAAAAAGATGCTATAGTTGATGAATCAAGTGGTGTTACTAGAGATAGGCATTATGGGAAGTCAGATTGGAATGGTAAAGAATTTACTGTAATTGATACAGGGGGATATCTTAAAGTAGGAGATGATGTTTTTCAAAAAGAAATTGATAAACAGGTAATTCTAGCAATTGAAGAATCTGATGTGATTTTATTTATTGTAGACGTTAAAGATGGCGTAAATGGAATGGATGAGATAATAGCTAAGCTTCTTCATAAAACTTCAAAACCAATTATAGTATTAGTAAATAAGGTTGATAATTCAAAGCTAATTAAAAGTTCAAATGAATTTTATTCCTTAGGTTTTAAGAACCTTTTTTGTATATCATCAATAAATGGTCAAGGCTCAGGAGAAGTGCTAGATACATTAGTTAAGCTTTTACCTGAAAAAGAAGCTATTGAGGATCTTGTACCAAAATTTTCTGTAATAGGAAGACCAAATGCAGGAAAATCTTCATTTATTAATGCTTTAATTGGCAAGGATAGATTTATTGTTACAGATATTGCGGGTACAACTAGAGATAGTTTATATACTAGGTATAATCAATTTGGCTTTGAATTTGATTTAATTGATACTGCAGGAATAAGAAAGAAAACCAAGATAAGTGAAAATATAGAATTCTATTCTATTCTAAGATCTATAAGAGCTATTGAAAAATCAGACATTTGTATTTTAATTTATGATTCTCAAAGAGGATTTGATGCACAGGATCAAAATATATTTTGGTTAGCTTCAAAAAATAAAAAAGGAATTGTGATTCTTGCAAATAAATGGGACTTGGTAGAAAAAGATCAAAACACTACTGCCCTTATTGAAGAAAAAATTTACGAAAAGACAGCACCTTTTGTGGATATTCCTATTGTTTTTACCTCTTCAACTGAAAAACAAAGGATATTTGATGCTATAAAAATAGCTATGAAGGTTTATGAGAAAAGAAAACAAAAAATCCCAACAAAAAAGCTTAATGACTATATTTTACCTATAATAGAGAAAACCCCTCCTCCAAGTAATAAAGGAAAATATATAAAAATTAAATTTTCTAGACAGTTGCCAACACCATACCCTCAATTTGCTTTTTACTGTAACTTGCCTCAATATATAAAGGAATCGTATAAAAGATTTTTAGAGAACCAGTTAAGAAAGGAGTATGATCTAAAGGGAGTACCTATAGATATTTATTTTAGAAAAAAATAATCAAATATTTGACTTTAAGTTCTTCAGTTCAAGTTTAATTCTTTCAAGTTTTTTTATAATAGAAGAATTATCTGAATTTGATTTATTTTTTGACTTAAGTCTTTTTTTTGCCCCTTGAATAGTTAATCCCTCTTCCTTAAGCAGCCTATATATTGTAGAAATATTCTCAATATCATCTTTTGTAAATTTTCTAATTCCAGAAGGTTTAACTTTCGGGTTTAACAAGTCAAACTCTTTTTCCCAGAATCTTAGTAGAGAATTGTTTACATTAAAAAGCTTAGATACCTCACTTATACTAAAATACTTTTTGTCAGGTAATTCAATATACATAACTCTAGTCAAGAGATTGGTTCTCCTGTGAAGCTTGATTTATAAGATTTTCATATTCTGATGGTGAAAGATTCCCATGGTAGAAATTAATAGGGTCGATTTTTTTACCATCTTTTGATATTTCATAATGAAGGTGAGGTGCTACTGAACGCCCAGAACTTCCAACATATCCAATAATATCCCCTCTTTTAACTCTATTCCCTCTTCTAACAGAAATATTATCCATATGAGCATAAATACTTACATAACCAAAACCATGGTCAATTCTAACATGATTTCCAAAACCAGCAGCCCTATTATCAGCTCTAGATATTTTTCCATCACCAGTAGCATATATTGGCGAACCTCTTTCTGCTGAAAAGTCCATACCCCAGTGTCTTTTTCTTTTTTTAGTAAAAGGATCTGTTCTCCACCCAAATCCAGAAGCCATTCTTTTTAAATCAGAGTTGCTAATTGGCTGAATAGTAGGAATAGATGAGAGAAGTGACTCATTATTTTTTGCAAGAAGCTCAATCTCATCTAATGATTTAGATTGAATTACAAGTTCTTTTGTAAGAATATCAATTCTTTTTGTTGTATTAATAATTAAATCAGAATTTTCATAGCCATTTAAATAATCATATCTATTTATACCTCCAAATCCCATCCTTCTTTGTTCTGGCGGAATTGGACTAGCCTCAAAATACACTCTATAAAGATTATTATCCCTTTTTTCAATATTAGCTAAAGTTGATTCAACTTGCTCTAGTTTTTTATTAAGAACTTTCATTTGAAGTTCATAATTCTTGATTTCTCTGGATTGGATTAATTCTTGAGGAGTATTAATAAATTCAGTATTTAATAGTAATACAGTAATAAAACCAGCAAAAATTATTGAACTTATTAAGAACAAAATTAGATTATATAATTTGTTAAGATTAGTTCTTTTTATTGGAATAAACTCTAGGTTATCTTTATCAAAATAATATTTAGTTTTGGACATAGGCCAATTTGTTGTAATTTTCTAATGGATTATACCAGTTTTTATATACAAATATAAAAAAAATGAAATCATCTCAAGTTAGACAAAAATTTATCGATTTTTTTAAAACAAAAGGTCATAAACAATTACCATCAGCATCTATTTTAAACAATTATGATGAGAATCTAATGTTTACAAATGCTGGGATGAATCAGTTTAAAAATATTTTTTTAGGTATTCAAGAACCCAATGACTTAAGAATTGTGAATTCTCAAAAATGCCTAAGAGTTTCAGGTAAACATAATGACCTTGAAGAAGTTGGAATAGATACATATCATCATACCTTTTTTGAGATGTTGGGTAATTGGAGCTTTGGAGATTACTTTAAACAAGAGATTATTGATTGGTCAATTGAATTATTGATTGATCAATATAAAATTGACAAAGAAGACCTATATGTTACTGTTTTTAAAGGATCTAAAGATGATAATATTCCAGCAGATGATGAAACATATAATTATTGGAAGAAATTTTTTCCGGAAGAAAAAATAATTTATTGTGATAAAAAATATAATTTTTGGGAGATGGGAGATTATGGACCATGTGGACCATGCTCTGAAATTCATATTGATATTAGATCAAATGATGAAAAAAACAAAACAGATGCTAGAGACTTAATAAATAAAGATCATCCACATATAATTGAAATATGGAACCTTGTTTTTATTCAATATAATCGATTGAAAGATGGTTCACTAAAAAAGCTTGCTAAAAAATATATTGATACTGGTATGGGGCTTGAAAGACTTTGTATGGTTCTTCAAAATAAAAAATCTACATATGATACAGATATTTTTGAATCGTTAATTTCTGAGATTGAAAGGATTTCAGGGTTAAAATACTTAAAAGATGATAAAGTTGATAAAGCAATTAGAGTAATCTCAGACCACGTTAGAGCTGTTATTATATCTATTTCAGATGGACAATATCCAAGTAATATAGGTTCAGGTTATGTAATTAGACGAATATTAAGAAGAGCGATAAGATTTGGCTATACCTATTTAAATATCAAATCTCCATTTATACACAAATTAGTCTCAAAAGTCGCAAAAGATTTGCAAAATACCTATCCAAAGATCGTTGATGAAAATAAAATAATAGAGACTGTAATAAAAGATGAAGAATCAGCTTTTTTGAAAACTTTAGATCAAGGGATAATATTACTAAATAATTTAATTAAAAGTTCTAATAACAAAACTATACAAGGGCAAGATGCCTTTAAATTATATGATACCTATGGATTTCCTATTGATTTAACATCTTTAATTGCTGCTGAGAGTGGATTTGAAATTGATATTAATGGATTTGAAGAAAATATGAAAAAACAGAAAGAAAGATCTAAATCAAAAACTAAATTGAAATATCATAATTGGAATAATATAGATGAAAATGGTAAATCTAAATTTGTTGGTTATGATCAATTAGAGAGTAAAATGAATCTGATAAGATATAGAAAAGTTGAGACAGAAAATGGAATAAATTTTCATTTAGTTTTTGATAATACCCCGTTTTATGCTGAATCAGGAGGTCAGGTTGGCGATACTGGATTTATTGAGTCTAAATCAAAAGATATTATTAAAATAACAGATACAATTAAAGAAAATGATGATATAATTCATGTAACTCATAATATGCCAAATAATCAAAATTCAAGCTATAAAGGTGTTATAGATAAAGAAAGGAGATCTCAAATTGAATCACATCATACTTCAACTCATCTTCTCCATTTAGCTTTGAAAGAAATACTAGGTAATCATGTTGAGCAAAAGGGCTCAATGATATCAGAGGAGTCATTTAGGTTTGACTTTTCTCATCAATCAAAATTAACTACTCAGGAAATTAATAAAGTTGAAGATTATGTTAATAATCTAATCGATGAAAGTATAGATCTAGTAGAAGATAGGGCTGCAGATTACAAAGAAGTTATAAAGAATGGAGCTGTTGGACTATTCTCAGAAAAATATGGAGAAAAAGTAAGGACTGTAAGATTCAATGATTCTTATGAATTATGTGGTGGAACTCATGTAAAAAACACAAAAGATATTGGGGGTTTTAAAATTATTTCTGAAGGTTCACAAGCATTTGGAATAAGAAGAATTTTAGCTACAAGTTCTTCTGAAAAGATATTGGCTGAAAATATTAAGCAAAAAGTTATTAAAGAAAAGGTAGCAACTAATGAAGCAAATAGGCTTCTTAAAAAAGAGAGTGAGTCACTTAATAAAATTAAGGTTCAATCTATAAAAAAGGATATAATTAAAAATATTCGTTTAGTCAACGGAGTTAATATTTTTTTAAGTGAATTAGATTTAGATTTAAAGTCAATTAAAGATCTATGTTTTACTTTATCTGATCAAATCGATAATCTATTTATGATTGTTCTTTCTAAGACTAAGGAAAAGGTTTTTATTTCTTGTTTTATATCAAAAGATATAGTTGAAGAAAAACAATTAGATGCATCAGAAATTGTTAAAAAGTTATCTCCATTAATTGATGGTAATGGAGGGGGGCAGCCATTCTTTGCAACTGCTGGAGGAAAAAACATAGATGGAATTGAATCTGTACTATCTCAATCGGAAAAAATAATTAATCAGATTTAGGGGGGTACTCTTCAAAAATTTTATTCACAAAATCACCAATCATTTCATCTCTGTCTTCTCTAAATTCATTTATAATCCCAACTCCTCTTCCTTGCCATACTAATTGATTGTTTTTAGCATCAATTATATTTATAAATAAAGTCCCTTGGGTGTTTGAAGTGACTGAGCTACTTGGATGATTATAATATCCCCAAAACGGAGGATAATATCCGTAAGCTAAATTATTTCTTAGATAAACCCTTTGTCTAGATAGAGTTTCAATAGTTACAATAACGTCAGGATTGTCAGATCTGGTTAAACCCTTTTGTTTTAGGCCTAAATCAATGTACTTAAGTATTCTTTTCTTATCTAAATCAGAAATGTTTACTTTATCAATATCAGGTTTATAAAATGCAAATGTATTATATTCAGAAAAATCTACATCTCTATCATAATCTGATTGAACATAGACTCCACAAGATTGAAAAACTAGAAATATTGTGAAAAAAAATATTTTTAGTTTATTTAATTTAAGCATAACTTAGTTTAAATGGTTAAAAACAAATTTATAAAAATTTTTTCTTTATTACTTCTTTCTCTTCTAACATTCTCTTGTGGAACAATAAATAGGCTAAATCAATCAAATAATAATATTACTGTAGAACAAAAAATAAAGAGATATATAAAGTTATATGCTCCAATAGCAAGGAAACAGATGAAAGTATATAAAATTCCTGCAAGTATTACAATGGCTCAAGGAATACTTGAATCAGGTTATGGTGAAGCAACTTTAGCCAAAAAGGGGAATAACCATTTTGGAATAAAATGTCATAAAGACTGGAAAGGAAAAAAAATTTTTCATGATGATGATGAAGAGAATGAGTGTTTTAGATCATACAGGAATCCTGTAAAATCATATAAAGATCATTCTCTTTTCTTAGTCAACAGAGATAGATATAGATTTTTATTTGATCTAAACAGTAAAGATTATAAATCATGGGCAGAGGGATTAAAAAAAGCTGGATATGCAACAGACCCAGAGTATTCAAAAAAGTTAATTAGCCTTATTGAAAGATTTAGTTTAAGTCAGCTTGACTAATATTTGATTTTTTTTATTCTCAATAATTGTGATTAAACCTTTTTCTCTAAGTTCTTTAATGGATTTATCCCATTTTTTGTTTGAAAAATCAAAATTGCTTTTTAAATCATCTATATTCAATTCCTTATTATTTTTTACAACATTTAGAATCATAGAAGATTCTTCAGAGATATTTGTATTAGAATTCTCAGGTTTCATCTGAGGGAAGAATAATACTTCTTGTATAGATGTATTTTCTGTCAGAAGCATAATTAACCTGTCAATACCAATACCAATACCAGACGTTGGAGGCATTCCATACTCAAGAGATCTTATAAAATCTTTATCAATAAACATTGCTTCTTCATCGCCTTTTTCACTTAGTTTTAGTTGCTCCTCAAACCTGTTTAACTGATCAATTGGATCATTTAGTTCAGAATAAGCGTTTGCTATCTCCATACCATTTATTATTAATTCAAATCTTTCTGTTAGATTTGGGTTATCTCTATGCTCTTTAGTTAAAGGGCTCATTGATTTAGGATAGTCAGTAATGAATGTTGGATTAATAATTTCTTTTTCACATTTGTTGCCAAATATTGCATCAATTAATTTCCCTTCACCCATTTGGTCAGTTGTTTCAATATCCATTTTTTTACAGAGATCTCTAAGCTCATTTTCTTGCATATTTGAAATATCATAACCGGTATATTTTTTAATAGCATCAAATATTGAAATTCGCTTAAAAGGTTTTTTGAAGTTAATTTTTTTAGAATCAAAATTAATTGATGAATTTCCATTTAACTCTATGGATACTTTCTCTAAGAGTGATTCTGTTAATTCCATCATCCAGAAATAATCTTTATAAGCAACATAAAGCTCAAGCATTGTGAACTCAGGGTTATGATTTTTATCCATACCCTCATTTCTAAAATCTTTGGAAAATTCATAAACAGCATCATAACCTCCAACAATTAATCTTTTTAGGAAAAGCTCATCAGCAATTCTTAAGTAAAGAGGAATGTCTAAAGTATTATGGTGAGTAATAAAAGGTCTTGCATTAGCTCCACCAGGAAGTGTTTGTAAAATTGGTGTTTCAACTTCAAGATATCCTTTATTATTAAGAAAATCTCTTATAAGATTAATAATTTTAGTTCTTTTTATGAAGGTTTCTTTAACATGTGGATTTACAATCAAATCAACATATCTTTGTCTGTATCTTTGTTCAGTATCACTAAACTCATCATATGTTTTTCCATCTGAATCTTCTTTTGGAAGAGGTAAAGGGCGTAAAGATTTATTTAATAAGGTAAAATCTTTAACTAAAACTGTTTTCTCACCTACTTTTGTAGTAAAAAGCTCTCCTTTTATACCAATGATATCTCCTATATCAAGAAGCTTTTTATATATAATGTTATATTTATCTTTATTCTCACCTTTACATATTTCATCTCTATTAAAATAAACTTGAATTTTCCCTTTACTATCAAGAATTTCAGCAAATGATGCATTGCCTTGGATTCTTCGAGACATTATTCTTCCAGCTATAATGACTTTTTTATTTTCAGAAAATTTAGATTTAATTTCTTCAGATAGATGATCAACAGGATAAAGGCTAGCTGGATAAGGATTAACTCCAAGTTTGATTAATTCAGCTAATTTTTCCCTTCTAATTTTTTCCTGCTCTGAAAGTTTCAAAATATTTTTTTTACAAAGATAAGTTTATTAAGATTATCATTGAAGTCTAAATTTCTATATTTGAAATATTTATGAAAAATAATAAAATACTTGTTAAAGATCTTGGAGTTTTATCCTATGATAGTAGTTGGGAACATCAAAAACTAATATTTGACAATATTATTTCCCAAAAAATTAAAAATAGAACTTTAAAAAAAAAGATTAAAACAGAGAATTATCTTCTAATTGTTGAGCATAAACCTATATATACAATTGGTAAAAGTGGAGATAACTCAAATCTTCTATTAGATGAAAAACAACTGAAATCAAAAAAAATTGAATTCAAAAAAATTAATAGAGGTGGAGACATAACTTTTCATGGTTCAGGTCAAATAGTTGGTTATCCAATCCTTGATCTGGATAATTTTTTTACTGATATAGGTCAATATCTTAGAACTCTTGAAGAAGTTATAATTTCAACTATAGGTTTTTATGGACTTAATGGATATAGAATAAATGGTGAAACAGGTGTTTGGGTCAAGGATAAATCAAAGTTGGATAAGAAAATATGTGCTTTTGGAATAAAAGCGAGTAGGTGGGTTACAATGCATGGGTTTGCTTTAAATGTTAATACAGATCTAAAATATTTTGATTATATAGTTCCCTGTGGAATTTCCGACAAAGGTGTTACTTCTTTAAAAGAGACTTTAAATAAAAAAATAACAACTGAAATAGTTAAGCAAAAAATCTATGAAAATTTTGCTAGATTATTTAATGCGGAATTATCTCATATTAGTTAATCTCATAAGAAATAACTGAATTTTCATCAAGTTGAGAAATTAATTCAATCTTACCATCATTATCAGCATCAGTAATATCAACAATATTAATTCCTTTAAGAGGAAAGCCATTAACCAGATCTCCCTTTTTATTATATAGATAGATTTTACTTTCTTTTTCATCTGTAATTGATATATATAGTAAATCTTTATAATTAAATAATTTAGGTTTTGTATATCTGCCCAAAGGAAGACTAATAATTTTTCCATTTATACTCATTGAATTTCCAGAATGAATCAATATGTTTCCCATTTTAACTTCTATAGTGTTATTGTTTTCTAGATTATAATTGTTTTTTACTATATTCCCATTGATGTCAATTTGAATTAGATCTCCGTTTATATCAGTAGTTGTAAATAAATCCATAAATGAGAAGAAGTTATTATTGCTAAAATCAATTTTTTTCTTTACAGATATTCTGTCTTTTCCTCTTCTATTCAAGATTTTTAATTCACCATTTTTTAATTGTACAACAATATAGTCTCTCCCTTTTATTCTTATATGAACAGGAGGTTTTAATATTTCTGAATTTAATTTTTCTGGATTAAATCCAGAGACATCTTTTCCTTTGCTGTCATACATTTTCATAAAGTTATCTTGAGAAATTAAAAACCTATAGTTCTTGTCATTCTCATAATCAAAAATTGATATAGCATTAACGTAATTTGATTTTTTGATTGCAATTTCAAAAGGTTTAACTACACTTCCATTTCTATCGATTATAAAAAATTTATCAGAAGTTCTAAATGCCATTTGTAATCTACCATTTTTATATAAATCTACTTGTTGAATTTCACCGATAATTTGACTTGAAAGCTTTTTTTTCCAAAACAAATCACCTTTATTTGAGTAGAGGTATAGATAGTTTTCAGAATCTTGATAAGCAAAGTCATATTGATTATTCCTGTGATTTTTTAACCATTTTGGTGATAATGTTATTTTACTGGTATTAGACACAATCAATTCATTATATATATTTCCAGATGATTCTCTTGTTTCAGCTTTACCAATATAAAAATTAAGTAATGATAATTTTTTATCTACTATACCTTCAAAACTTATAAATGGGTAAAGTTTAGTGTCTAACTTTTTACTTAACGAATTATTAAAAATTTCATCTTCTTTAATCTTCTTTGTATTTGCTAACCATAAAAAAGACAATTTATTTAGTGAATTCTCTCTATTTTTTTGGTAGTATATATCGTTAATAAGAGTTCTTTGATTTTCAAAACTTGTTAATATTTTTTTTAATTGATTTTTTGAACTACTTAACACAATGAATGTATCTATTAACATACCAAATTGTAAGTTTAAGTTTTTGTCAAATAAACCGAAGAAACCATTTAAACCTTTAGGAACCTCTAGATTGAATATTTTATTAGAATAATTACTACTTTTTAAAAATGAAAGTTTATCAACTAATTCAAGATCAACAAGATTAAGAATAACAGCTTTTTCTTCATCTTGTAGGAAAGTTATTTCATCAATAAATTTAATGTCCTCGATTATAGTTGGCTTATCTGCTATATTTATTTGAGTTAAATAGTCTTGATAGTTTTTCAAAAATAAATCGCTATCAGAAATTGTAATACTAAAAAAGGATTTAAATGTATTCGGAATTAATTTATCTGATTCTAATGATTTTGGATTTATATTTTTTAATATAGATAGTTTGCTTTGTATTGAATCATTAATTTTCGTAATTCCTGTTAGTCTAATATCATTATTTGATTTAGATAAGTCATAACTTTTCCATGAGGTATTGATTAAAGGGTAAAATTCAATTGACCTAAAGTATTCTTTTGAAAACCCATCTAATCCAGAATCTATCAAAATATTAATAGGCTCATTTCTATTGGAAGATAAAATCACATCATAGAAGTTAGGGTTATTAATTCCTCTTTTGCCTGAATTATAGTTTCTAATTATATTTTCTACAATTATATCTGATGTTGAGCTAATAACCATATCTCCAAGATAAGTTTTGAAATAATG
>CAYTIE010000006.1:41531-49045 GCA_964437815.1 uncultured Flavobacteriaceae bacterium | reverse complement strand
AACTATGATTTTAGTAAGTATATAGACTCAAAACTTAGGATTACTATGAATCAAAAAAATACTGATACCATATTATATAATATAGATGATAAAATATTAAAAGATGCTATTAATAAATCAGATTCTAAAGCAACTAAAATGACTTTTGGAATTAATAGCTCATCATTTGATGGAAAAAATATTCTAATAAAAAACAAAAAAAAAACTCTCATGATAAATATAGAAGAACTTTCGCTGAAAGGAAGGCATAATCTGTTAAATGCTATGGCAGCAATTACAGTAGCAGATTTATTAAAAATAAGTAAAGAATCTGTAAGAGAAAGTTTACTCACTTTTAAAGGTCTTCCACATAGACTTGAAAATGTACTCACCATACAGGGAGTAAACTATATTAACGACTCAAAAGCAACCAATGTTAATGCAGCATTTTATGCTTTAGATTCAATGAAATCTCAAACAGTCTGGATCGTTGGAGGGGTTGACAAGGGTAATGATTATTCTGAATTATTGCCTCTTGTTCGAGAAAAAGTTAAAGCAATTATCTGTCTTGGGGTTGATAATAAAAAAATCATTGAAATATTTAGTTCAATTATCGATTTAATTGTTGAAACAGAGTCAATGGTTGAGGCAGTTAAGATTTCAAGAAAAATTGCTGAAAAGAAGGATACAGTTCTTCTATCTCCAGCGTGTGCAAGCTTTGATCTTTTCAAAGATTATGAAGATAGGGGAAACCAATTTAAGAATGCTGTTAGGAATTTATAGTTAAATGAATGTAAGTAAAATAATTAAAGGGGATAGAGTATTGCTGGTAATAGTTATGCTATTAGCTATTTTTTCATTTCTACCCGTTTTTAGTGCAAGTTCTAATTTATCTTATGGTGTTGGAGGTTCAAGTCCTATTGTTTATTTATTTAAACATTTTATTATACTATTATTTGGTTTTGTTCTATTGTTATCTGTTCAAAAAATACCATTCAAGAATTACAGGTGGATTTCAATTTTGCTTCTCCCTTTTGGACTTCTATTACTTGTATATACAGCAAGCCAAGGAACCCTAATTGCTGGAGCAAATGCTAGTAGGTGGATAAATATAGCAGGAGTAAGTTTTCAATCTTCATCAATAGCAAGCATAATTTTATTAACCTATGTGGCTCATTATTTAGCTAAATATGATTTAAAAAAGATAGAATTTTCTAAAACAATTATTCCTTTATGGATTCCGGTTTTTGTATATACTTTTTTAATTCTTCCTTCAAATTTATCTACTGCTGCACTTCTTTTTGTGTCAATAATAATAACATTGTTTGTTTCGGGATATCCCTTTAAGCATTTATTTAAGATTTTTACTTTTTTGATTATATGCTCTATGTCCTTTCTAACTCTAGTAAAAGCATATCCAGATAAATTTCCTAACAGAGTTGATACTTGGGTTAGTAGAATTGAGAATTTTAAATCTGCAAAAGATGTTAATGCAAATTATCAGATTGAACGTGCTAAAGCTGCTATAGTTAATGGAGGTTTATTTGGTGTAGGTATAGGAAAAAGTGAATATAAATATCATCTGCCACAAAGTTCTTCTGATTTTATTTTTGCAATTATTATTGAAGAATTTGGAATTATTGTTGGGAGTGTTTTAATCCTTCTATACTTATTAATGTTATTTAGAGTATTGATAATTGTTCATAAGGTTGATAATAAATTTGGTCAAATTCTTGTAACTGCTCTTGGGTTGTATATAATGATTCAAGCATTTACAAATATCTCTGTCTCTACTCAAGTTATTCCTGTTACTGGTCAAAACTTACCATTGGTTAGTAGTGGTGGTTCTGCAGCATGGATTACTTGTATTTCTTTAGGAATGATTTTGAGTGTTAGTTCATCAATTAATAATAGAAAAGTCCAATGAAACAATATAAATTTATTCTTTCTGGAGGTGGAACAGGTGGACATATATACCCAGCTCTTTCTATAGCAGATAGATTATTAGAAGTTTTTCCAAAATCTAATATAACTTTTGTTGGGTCTATAGGTAAGATGGAAATGAAAACTATTCCAAAATATGGTTATAAAATTAAAGGTTTATTTATTAGCGGATTAAAAAGAAGAATATTTTCATTAAATAATCTATCTCTTCCATTTAAGCTATTTATAAGTTTTTTACAGTCTATATTTATTATTTTATTTAATAAACCTGATTTTGTTATTGGAACGGGAGGGTACGCAAGTTTTCCTATTGTATTTATTTCAACTTTTTTTAGAATCCCAACATTAATTCAAGAGCAAAACTCATTACCTGGTATAGCTAATAAATTTCTATCAAAACATGTAAAATATATATCTGTTGCTTATAATAAAATGGATAAGTTCTTCCCTACTGAAAAGTTATTCTATACAGGGAATCCGGTTAGAAAATCAATAACAAATAAAATTGATACAGATAAAGCTAAGGAGTCTTTAAATATAGATAAGTCAAGAATGGTTTTGACTGTATTAGGTGGAAGCTTAGGGTCAAAGAAAATAAACGAACTAATCTATAATAATTTGGATTATATAAAAAGTAAAGAAATAACATTGATATGGCAGTGTGGAAAATTATATTATGACTTATACAAAGAACAATCATCCGAAGATTTAATTATATATGACTTTATATCAGATATAGATACTGTTTATTATTCTTCAGATATTGTTATAGCAAGAAGTGGCGCTTTAACTCTTTCAGAGCTTGCAATAGTTGGAAAACCATCGATTTTAATTCCTTCCCCAAATGTTGCTGAAGATCATCAATATTATAATGCTAAAGCAATTTCTGATCTGGATGGAGCAATTTGTTTAGTTGAGAAAGAAGCAGACTTGCTGTTTAAAAGTAAATTAGATATGCTAATAAAAGATGAAGAATATAGAAAAAACATTGCTTCTAATATTTCAAAATTAGCTAGTCCAGATGCTTCAATAGAAATTGTAGATAAAATAAAAAATCATCTATTATATGAATAGTAATAAAAAATATTTTTTTATTGGAATTGGAGGTATTGGAATGTCTTCTATAGCTAGGTACTTCCTAAATCTAGGAAATGAAGTAATGGGTTATGATAGAGCAGAATCAGAGATTTTAGAAAAACTTTCTAAAGATGGTGTTAAAGTTTTAGACAAAATTGATATTAATTTGCTTTCTGAAGACTTCAAGTCAAATGATGTTATTGTAATATACACTGCTGCAATATCTAAAGAAAATCCTTATCTAAATTATTTTGTAAATAATAAAAATAAAATCTATAAAAGATCTGAGATACTAGGTGAGATTACAGAAAAAACATTCTGTATATCTATTGCTGGGACTCATGGAAAGACAACAACTACTGCTATATTGACTCACTTATTCTATAAATGTGAAGAGAATTTTCAGTCTTTTGTTGGTGGAATATTGAATGGGTATGATACTAATTTTATTAGTACAGGAACAAAATATTCAATTGTTGAGGCAGATGAATATGACAGATCCTTTCTTCAACTTAAACCTAATATTGGAATTATTACTTCTATTGAAGAAGATCATTTAGATATATATGGTGATTTTAAAAGTCTTAAAGAGTCATTTCATTTATTTGCAAATAAGGTATCCGATAAGATCTTTTATTCTGATGAAATAGAAGGACTAGAAGGATTATCATATTCTATTAATTTAGAAACTGATTACTATGCAAAAAACATATCGCTAAAGGATAATGGGTATAAATTTGACCTAATTACACCATCTAATGAATTTATTAACGTTGAATTTAATCAAATAGGAGGTCATAACCTTTTAAATGCTTTAGGAGCTTTCTCTGTGGCAGATTATCTCGGGTTAGATGAAAATAAATTAATTGAGGCTTTAGCTGATTTTAAGGGAGTGAATAGAAGAATGGATGTTTTTAGAGTAGGTAACAAAATAGTAATTGATGATTATGCTCATCATCCATCAGAAATAAACGCTGTATTAAATTCAATAAAAGATAAATATAATAATCTTGATGTAGGGGTTATTTTTCAGCCTCATTTATTTTCTAGAACAAAAGATTTATTAGATGATTTTGCTAAAGTATTATCAAAATTTGATGAAGTCTATTTGTTAGATATTTATCCAGCTAGAGAAAAGCCAATAGATGGAGTAAGTTCAGATGTTCTATTAGATAAAATAATTTGTGATAAAAAAAGTATTCTAAAAATAGAATCTGTTAATGAAAAAATTGAGTCTATAGAGTGTGATATTATTGCAGTTCTAGGGGCTGGAAATGTTGCAAATTCAATACAAAGTTTGAAAAAGAAATATTATGAAAGCAGTATCTAAACTATTAATATTCACAATGCTCTTTTTAGCAATGTTAGTTGTTAGTGTAACTGCTAACCTAAATAATAATAGAAATAATCATGATATAATTATAAATTATCCCCAACAAAGTTATTTTAATAAACAATTGTATGTTGAGAATTTAATGCAAGATGAATATTATGCAGGATTATTAAAAGAGAATCTCTATAATATAATTGAGGAATCAATATCAGATACTCCTGGAATCCAAAAGGCAGAATTATACAAGCTTTATAACGGTAATATTATTATTGATTTATATGATAGAGAGCCTTTAGCATTTATAAATTTAGATTCAAAATTTTTTATTGATGAAGAATCGAATTTAATTAAAGATGATAACCTAAAATTGGATTTGCCAACACTTAGTCCTAATCTTAGTGAAAAAGATATTAATGAAATAGTAAAGATAATTTTAGAAATAAATAAGGATAAGTATCTGTCTGGTCAAGTTGATAGATTCTGGGTTCAAGATGAACAAATATTTACTAGTCTTAAATCATTTGATTTTAATATAAAAATAGGTAGTTCATATAATATAAAAGATAAGATTAAAAAGTTAAAAGCATATTGTGCATACTATAATAAAGAACTATCGAATTTAAATTTTAATCAGATTGATTTGACTTATAGTAATCAATTAGTTGCAATAAAAAATTAATAATTATGGAAAAAAATATTTCTGTCGGACTTGATATAGGAACTACAAAAATTGTTGCTATGGTAGGAGCTAGAAATGAGTTTAAAAAGGTAGAAATTTTAGGAATTGGAAAATCTCAAAGCCTTGGTGTTCATAGAGGTGTTGTAAATAACATAACACAAACAATAGAATCTATTAAATATGCAATAGAAGAAGCTAAAATAGAATCTGGAGAAAAGGATATTAAGGAAGTTGTTGTTGGAATTGCTGGACAACATATAAGAAGTTTGCAACACAGTGACTATATAACTAGAGAAAATCCAGATAAGGTAATCGATAATAATGATATTGATGAATTAATTAATCAGGTATATAAATTAGTTATGTTACCTGGTGAAGAAATCATTCATGTTTTACCTCAAGATTTTAAGGTTGATGGTCAATCTGAAATAAAAGAACCTATAGGTATGTATGGGAGTAGGCTAGAGGCTAATTTTCATATTGTAGTTGGTCAAGTTTCTTCAATTAGAAATATAGGAAGGTGTATCAAAAGTTCTGGCCTTGAAATGGCAGATATTACATTAGAGCCTTTAGCTTCTGCAGATGCAGTTCTTTCTGATGAGGAAAAAGAAGCTGGGATTGCATTAATTGATATAGGAGGAGGTACAACTGATGTTGCTATTTTTAAAGATGGTATTATAAGACACACTGCAGTGATACCATTTGGAGGTAATGTAATAACTGAAGATATTAAAGAAGGTTGCTCTATAATGGGTAATCAAGCTGAACAGCTAAAAGTTAAATTTGGTTCAGCTTGGCCAGGAGAGAATAAAGAAACAGAAATAGTTGCAATCCCAGGGCTATTAGGAAGGGATCCAAAAGAAATATCATTGAAGACTTTATCTAAAATTATTAATGCTAGAGTTGTAGAAATAATAGAGCAAGTTTATTTAGAAATTAAAAACTATGGTAATGACGAAGCAAAGAAAAAATTGATTGGGGGTATTGTATTAACTGGAGGAGGAAGTCAATTAAAACATTTAAAACAACTTGTTGAATATGTGACTGGAATGGATACAAGAATCGGATTCCCTGGAGAACACTTAGCAGGAGATACAAAAAATTCAAGTCCGATATTCTCAACAGCAGTTGGACTAGTAATGAAGGCAATTGAGAATAATGAGAAAAATGAGGATGAAACATTGATAGGAGATAAAACAAGTGAAGAAAGAAAAACTGTTCTAGCAAAATGGTCAGAACAATTTAAAATGAATTTTGAAAAATTTATACAACAAAACACAGATGATAATTAAAATAAAATAACATGAAAACAGATATAGATAATAACTTTAGTTTTGACTTACCAAAGAATAAAAGTAATGTGATGAAAGTCATGGGAGTAGGGGGAGGAGGAAGTAATGCAGTGAATCATATGTTTCAACAAGGAATCACAGGAGTGGATTTTGTTGTTTGTAATACAGATGCTCAAGCTCTTGACAAGAGTTCGGTACCGAATAAAATTCAATTAGGAGTAAATATAACAGAAGGACTTGGAGCAGGTGCAAATCCAGAGATTGGAAAGTTAGCAGCTTTAGAGACTCATGAAGAGTTAAGAGATCTTCTTGAGACTCAAACGAAAATGTTATTTATTACAGCTGGAATGGGTGGTGGAACTGGGACCGGTGCAGCTCCTATAATTGCAGAGTTTGCAAAAGAACTAGGTATTTTAACTGTTGGAATAGTTACGATACCATTTGATTTTGAAGGAAAGACTAGACAGCTTCAAGCTCAAAAAGGTTTAAAGAAATTAAAGAAAACAGTTGACTCATTAATAATAATAAATAATAATAAATTGAGACAGGTCTATGGTAATCTTGGTTTTAAAGAAGGTTTTTCAAAAGCCGATGAAGTATTAGCAACTGCTGCAAAAGGTATAGCTCAGGTTATAACTCATCATTATACTCAGAATATTGACTTAAAAGATGCTAAAACAGTTTTATCTAATAGTGGTACAGCAATAATGGGATCCGCAACTTCTAGCGGTTCTAATAGAGCAAACGATGTAATAGTTAAAGCTCTGGATTCACCTTTATTAAATGATAATAAAATAGATGGAAGTAAAAATGTGTTATTATTAATTGTATCTGGAACTGATGAAATAACTATCGATGAAATAGGTGAGATTAACGAATATGTTCAGAAAGAAACAGGAAATTCTGCAAATATAATAATGGGAGTTGGAGAGGATCAAGAATTAGGAAATAATATTTCTGTAACTGTAATTGCAACCGGTTTTGCCGAAGATCAACAAAATCATTTAGTTTATTCTGAGACAAAGAAAGTCATCTATACTTTAGACGAGAATCAAACAATAGAAAAAAATTTAATTGAAGAGGATAACATAACTAACGATGAGGTTGAAAAAATAAGTTATAATTCAAAAGATGATATCTCTAAAGACAATCAAATTAAAATTGATAGTCAAATAAATGAGATACTCAGAGATATAGAAGTTGAATATGA
>CAYTIE010000006.1:38856-41431 GCA_964437815.1 uncultured Flavobacteriaceae bacterium | reverse complement strand
TTAAAATTGATAGTCAAATAAATGAGATACTCAGAGATATAGAAGTTGAATATGAACAAGTAGATAATGAATTGATGGACAATGAATTGATGGACAATGAATTGATTAATGAAATTGAGATATTTGATATTGAAGAAATTAAATCAGAAAATATACTAAACAATGAATCTAATGAAAGTGAAATAACTGATGGGTTATTTTCAGATAAATTAGATTTGGAATCAGTATCAGAGAATATAGAATTTATAAAATTAGATCTAGATGAAGAAGATAATCTAGATGAAAAAATTTCAAAAACTAATGACTTAATTGTTAATGAAGAAGAAGGTATAAAAGAACAAGAAGATCCTATAGATATTAGTAATGAAAATGATTATGCATTTGAAAATCCAATACAAGTAGACCCATTAGATGAAAATAGATTAAGAAGGGAAAACCTTAAGAAATATAACTACGTTTTTAAAGATGGTAATTCTTCAGTTGAAGATCTTGAAAAAGAACCTGCTTATAAGAGAATGGGAGTTCAGATAAATAGTAATATAAAGAATGAGGAGGTTGAGTCAAAAACAGTTTTGAATGAAAATAATGAGATAGAGTTTCCAGAACCAAATTCATATTTGCATGATAATGTTGATTAAATCATAAATTTTAAAATTATGGGATTAGAAGATAAAATAAAGGAGTCAATCATTTTATCAATGAAAGCTAAAGATAGAACTAGACTTGAAGCATTAAGGGCAGTTAAGTCAGCTATTTTATTAGAAAAAACAAAGGCCGGAAACAAGGAAAATTTAGATGAAAATCAAATTATAAAGTTATTACAGAAACTTGTCAAGCAAAGAAATGAGAGTGCAAAAATTTATAAAGAACAAAATAGAGATGAATTAGCTGAAATTGAGGATAATCAATCAAAAATCATTTCTGAATATCTGCCAGACCAACTTAATGAAGAAGAACTAATAGCTATTATAGATGAGGTTATTATATCAACAGGTGCTGAGTCAATTAAGGATATGGGTAAAGTTATTGGCGCAACTAATGCAAAAGTTCTTGGAAGGGCTGAAGGAAGAGTTATAGCTGAGTTAGTAAAATCTAGATTAAATTTTTATTAAAAAAAAATTAGATTATTAGGATGGAAAAAAGTAATACAAGAAGATCATTTATAAAAAAATTTACATTGGGTACTACCATTGTGTCTTCATCTCCTTATTTACTTTCAGGGGCTTACAACCAAAAATTAACGCTTGATCGTAGTTATTCTTTGGAAACCTTTTCAGCAAATGATCAGATCAACTTAGCATTGATTGGGTGTGGAATTCAAGGAATATATGATACAAATGCTGCTTTAAAAATAGCTGGTGTAAAATTAGTTGCAGTTTGTGATCTTTATACTGGAAGATTAGATCGAGCTAAAGAGCTTTGGGGTAATGATCTTCTTACGAGTCATGATTATAGAGATTTATTGGAAAGAATTGATATAGATGCTGTAATTGTTGCTACCCCAGATCATTGGCATAAAAAAATCACTATTGAAGCCATGGAATCTGGAAAAGCTGTTTATTGTGAGAAACCCATGATTAAAAATTTTGCTGAAGGTCATGAGATTATCAAAGTGTACAATAAATCGGAAAGTGTTTGTCAAATTGGAAGTCAAGGTATGTCTTCTTTAGGAAATCAAAAAGCAAAACAATTATATGAAGACGGAGCTATTGGAGAAATTGTAATGTTAGACTTTTATGATGATCGATACTCTTCAGAAGGTGCTTGGCAATATCCAATTCCACCAGATGCAACTCCTAAAACAATTGATTTTGATAGTTTTTTGGGAAATGCCCCTAAAGTTCCTTATGATTTAAAACGCTTTTTTCGGTGGAGAAATTATCAAGATTATGGAACAGGGGTTCCTGGAGATATGTTTGTCCATGCATTTTCAAGCTTAAATTATATCCTAAGTTCTAATGGACCAGAAAGAGCACTTTCAACAGGGGGACTACGTTATTGGAAAGATGGTCGAGATGTTCCAGATATAAATATTTGTCTATACGATTACCCTGAAACAAAAACACATAAGGCCTTCAATGCTTCTATGAGGGTAAATTTCGTTGCAGGATCAGGAGGTGATGGTGGCTTTAAACTTATTGGTACTGAAGGTGCAATGGAAATAAGTTCAAATTCCTGTAAACTCATCCGACCAAAAAAAGGAATAATTCCAACTAATTATTCAATGATTGCCTTTACAGAGAATACTCAAAAAAGGATAGCTAAAAGTTATAATGATAAAAAAATTATAAAAAGAGAAGTGGCTTTGAATACTGGTGAATCTCTTTGGGAAGCTAATGCAGACTACAAAGGTAATCTTTATGATCATTTTTATAATTTCTTTCAAGCAATTAGAGGAAAAGGAGAAATTATACAAGACCCTACTTTTGGTTTAAGAGCTGCAGGAGCTGCACTTTTAGCAAATAAAAGTTATTTTCAAAATAGTTCAGTGAATTGGAATCCTGAAACAATGATGTTGCTTTAGCGGCCCCAATAATCTTTTAAGAAATAAGTTTAATTAGGATTATTATAATAT
>CAYTIE010000006.1:6308-38756 GCA_964437815.1 uncultured Flavobacteriaceae bacterium | reverse complement strand
GTAAGTGATATTCTAATAAATTCATCGGGCCTAAAGTCGATAAGAATCTTTCTTTCCTGTTTCTTTGGAGAACTTAAGCATTTTGAAATTCTCCATGATTCATTGTGAGATATTGTTACATGTGACCCTCTCTTATTTTCTTCTTGGGGAGTTACTAATTTATAACCACTTTTATACAGGTGGGTATCAAAAATTTTTTTAAAAAAATTAAACATCTTTATTGACTTCTTTTCTAATTCCATCGTATCAGCTTCAATTATTATATCAAGTCCTTTTTCAAGTGCACTTAATTGAATTATCTGTGGGGACCCAGACTTAAATTTATCCATTGAATCACTTTCTTGATAAATATTAGAAAACTCAAATGGAGATTTATGACTGAACCAACCTTTAATTGGAGCTTTTAGAGTACTTTGGTCACTTTTATTAACATATATTATTGCTGGAGAGCCAGGTCCACCATTAAGATATTTGTAACTACATCCTACAGCGAATTTTGTATTTGTAGCATGAAAATTAATATCAATCGCCCCAATAGCATGACTAATATCCCAAATAACCATAGAGTTATTACTTTGACAATAATCATTTATTTCTTTTATTGGATATCTATATGAAGATTTATATGTAATAAGAGAAAGAATAACTATACCATTATTATTAGAAATAAATTCTTTTAATTGATTAATATCAGCTTTGATATCATTCCCATAATCTAATAATTTAAAATTAATGTTATCGAAATCTTCAGCTATCCCTTGTGCAACATAATTATCAGATGGGAAATTTAAATTGTCTGAGATAATTGAATTAATGTTTGGATTCTTAATTATAATACTTCTAAGCAATTTGAATAGATTCTCTGAAGTGGAAGCTCCAATATAAACTTCTTTTTCATCACATTTTAAAATCTTAGATATTTTTTTTGATATTATATTTTCAATACTTAACCATTTCTCATTCCAGCTTGAAACTAGATCTTTACCCCAATCTACTGCGACAGTCTGATTAACATTGTTTATTGTGTCTAAGGGTAATTTTCCGAGTGAATTGCCAACTAGGTATATAAATTCATTAGAATTATCAAATCTTTCTTTAAAATGGCTTAATTTATCTGATAAATCATGTTTTTTAGCTGTTTGCTTAAAACTTTCTATTTTATCCATAGATCATATATTTTTTCTGCCCATTCCTTATACATTTTTCCACTTGGATGTAAACTATCATTTGCAATAAGATCTTTTTCTATTAATGCCCTTCTTGATATTGCAGTCACATCAACATAAAGTATATTGTTTGTATTCGCAACATCTTTTATTATGCTGTTAAACTGATCTATATCTTCTTCTATCATATTTCTATCATATCCTTCTGCAAACGGTGTAACTCCCCAATCAGGTATTGAAATTAAAACAACATTATCTCTTTTTACACTATACCCAATGGACATATCCAAAAGCTTTATTAAATCTAATCGAAATGTATCAATCGGTTTTAAACTATACTGATTGTTAACACCAATCATAAGTGATACATAATCAAATTTTTCAATAAAGTTTATTTTATTTAATGTATCAATCAGTTGCTCTGTTCTCCAACCAGTTTTTGCTATAATATTTGGCTGATCAAAAAGAATATCTTGATTTAATGCAATATCTACCAATTGATTAGGCCATCTCTGGTCTTGTGAGACACTTTCACCAATTGTATAACTATCTCCTAAGGCTAAAAAAGATAAGTTATTAGATTGAGATACTGATTCACTGGTATTATCGATTAATTCGCTGTATATAGCTTCTTGATTTTCAGTTGTATCAATCGGGCTTCTTTCATCCAAGTTGCCTTTCTCAGAACATGAAACAAATAGAGTAATTAAAATAAATAATATTGCCTTTCTCATTATAATTAAATTTAAATAATATTAGATAAAAAAAGGGGGCAAAGCCCCCTTATTTAAAATAAATTAATTTAAAAATTATTCTCTAGCCCCCCCCATTTTTATTCACTTGAAGGTTGTCCTCTTTCTTGTTGGAAAACATTAAAGGATACGACTTTACCATCAGCAATCATTGCATCAATTATTTGGTATACAGTAATATCTTCACCATCAACGTTTAATGTAACTTCATGGCTAGCTGTAACATAATCATCTATATTTCCATTAAGTGATTCACCTGTATTTGAAATAGCCCAATTAATTGTCCATCTTGGGTTATTTGTTTCAAACCATTGAGTTAAAAATTCTATATGAGCATCAGATCCTTCAACAACTTCTCCAGCAGGACCAAATGCAGAGAATTCATCAGCATTTAATGCTCTAATTCCATCTGTATCTCTTGAATTATGGGCATCAATATATGCTTCCCAAACTCCAACTATATCATCTGGACCAGCAAGAATATCAGATTTCTCACCATCTTGATTATGAGTAGATCCAATAACTTGAGGAGAAGAATCAATATCACATGATATTGACATCACACATAAAGAAATTAATATTAAATATATATTTTTCATTTGTATTTGTTTTTAGATTATTATGTATAAGATATTAATTATTCTTTTAATTTCTTGATTACTACATCATAATCTTCAGAATTAAAAATATAGCTTCCAGCTACTAAAACATCTGCTCCTAGAGATCTAAGTTCCATATAATTATCAGCTTTAACTCCTCCATCTACTTCAATTAATGCTTTTGAACCAGTGTCTTTAATTAATGCCTTTAATTCTTTGAGTCTATCAAATGTGTTCTCGATAAACTTTTGTCCAGCAAAACCAGGAAAGACTCCCATTAAACAGACTAAGTCTATTTTAGTAATAATATCAGTTAAACTATTTATTGGAGTATCCGGATTAATTGCAATTCCAGCCTTGACATTTTTACTTTTAATTAAACTAATATTATCTTCCAGTTTATCAGTAGCCTCAATATGAAATGATATAATGTCAGAACCTAGGTCAATAAATTTCTTAATATATCTTTCAGGTTTAGTAATCATTAAATGAACATCAAGAGGTTTAGATGTCATTTTTCTAATAGCTTTAACTACTGGCATTCCAAATGAAATATTTGGAACGAATATTCCATCCATTACATCAAGGTGAAACCAATCTGCATCACTTTTATCAATTAAATTGCACTCTCTGTCAATATTTCCAAAATCAGCGGCTAAAATTGATGGAGATACTTTAATCGACATTCCTAACCAAGGTAAGTTTTAAGAATTTTACTTCTAGAGGTATGTTTAAGACGTCTGATAGCCTTTTCTTTAATTTGTCTAACTCTTTCTCTTGTTAAATCAAATGTTTCTCCTATTTCTTCTAGAGTCATTGCGTGTTGATTACCTAATCCAAAATATAACCTAACAACATCTGCTTCCCTGGGAGTAAGAGTATCTAAAGCTCTTTCTATTTCAGTTCTTAAGGATTCGTGTAATAATTGCCTATCAGGATTTGGAGATTCACCACTATTTAAAACATCATAAAGATTTGAATCTTCACCCTCAACAAGGGGAGCATCCATTGAAACATGTCTTCCAGAATTTTTTAATGATTCTTTTACATCATTTATTGTCATGTCAAGCTCTTTCGCTATCTCTTCAGCAGAAGGAGCTCTTTCATGAGCTTGTTCAAGAAATGCGTATGTTTTGTTTATTTTATTTATTGAGCCAATTTTATTTAGAGGAAGTCTAACAATCCTTGATTGTTCAGCTAGAGCTTGTAGAATTGATTGTCTTATCCACCATACTGCATAAGAAATAAATTTAAACCCACGAGTTTCATCAAATCTTTGAGCTGCTTTAATTAAGCCTAGATTTCCCTCATTTATTAGATCAGGAAGAGTCAAACCTTGATTTTGGTATTGTTTTGCAACAGAAACAACAAATCTTAGATTAGCTTTAGTAAGTTTTTCAAGTGCAAACTGATCTCCTTTTTTAATTCGTTGAGCTAACACAACTTCTTCCTCAGCTGTAATAAGGTCAACTTTACCTATTTCTTGAAGGTATTTATCTAGAGAAGCAGTTTCTCTATTAGTTACTTGTTTTGTAATTTTTAATTGTCTCATAGGTTATATCTTCCCACAATAATTGTTCCAAAACCTAATAAAAAATGATTTATTTAAAAAAAATTAATCACTTTTTTTTAACAAGGCTTTTCTTGAAATCTTAGGTTTTCTAGTCCTAGGGTCAGTTCCGAGATACTTTACTTCTATTTTATCCCCTATATTAAGATAATCTGTAACTTTTTCAACTCTTTCCCAGGCAATCTCAGATACATGTAATAATGCTTCTTTACCAGGGACAAATTCAATTACAGCACCAAAATCTAATATTTTTACGACAGTTACATTATATTTCTCTCCATTAACTGGTTCAAAAACCATTGATTTAATTCTTTCTATAGCATTATCAATTTTATCTTGGTCAACTCCAAGGATTTCAACAATACCTTTTTCATCTTCTTCATTTATAACTACTGTAGTTTCAGTTTCCTTTTGAAGCTCTTGAATATTTTTCCCACCCGGGCCAATTACTATACCAATAAAATCTTTTTTGATTTCAACCTTAACCATTTTAGGCGCATGATCCTTAACAGTCTCATTAGGTTTAGAAATTTCATCATTTAGTTTTTTAAGAATTTCTAATCTTCCTTCTTTAGCTTGATTAAGTGCTTCAATTAGAATTTCATGCTTTAGTCCTTTTATTTTTATGTCCATTTGACAAGCTGTGATTCCGTCTTCAGTTCCAGTGACTTTAAAGTCCATATCTCCAAGATGATCTTCATCTCCTAAAATATCTGAAAGCACAGCATGTTTTTCATTATCTGTTATTAATCCCATAGCAATTCCAGATACATTTTTTTTGATTTTTACACCTGCGTCCATTAGTGCAATCGAACCAGCACAAACTGATGCCATAGAAGATGAACCATTAGATTCTAAAATTTCTGAAACAATTCTAACTGTATATGGACAATCAATAGGCATAACTTTTTTTAATGCTCTTTGTGCAAGATTACCATGACCTACTTCTCTTCTAGATGTTCCTCTTAATGGCCTTGCTTCACCTGTTGAAAAAGGAGGAAAGTTATAATGTAGATAAAATGTTTCTTCACCTTGATCAGTTGGAAGATCAATTACATTAGCTTCTCTACTTGTTCCAAGAGTTACAGATGCTAAGGCCTGGGTCTCACCTCTTGTAAAGATTGCAGATCCGTGTGTTGATGGAAGGTAGTTAGTTTCCGTCCATATAGGTCTAATCTCAGAAGATTTTCGACCATCAAGCCTAATACCTTCATTTAGAACTAGATCTCTAACTGCCTTCTTTTGAGTTTGAGAAAAATAGTTATTAATTAACTTCCCAATTTCTTCAATTTCTTCTTCACTAAATGTCGAAAGTAATTCCTCTTTTAGATTATTAAATAAGTCACTTCTTTCACTTTTTGTTAATCCTTTTTTTGCTATTTCATAACATTTTTCATAGTATTCTTTTTCAATTTTCTCTTCAAGATTTTTATCTTCAGTAGCTTTAGTATACTCTCTTTTTTCTTCAGATATTCCGAGTTGTTTTGCCAGATCTTTTTGAGCCTTTATTTGCTTTATTATTTCTACATGAGAGAATTCAATAGCTTTAATCATATCTTCTTCTGAAATTTGATCAAATTCACCCTCAACCATAACCACTGAGTCTTCAGTAGCTCCTACCATCATATCTATATCAGACACTTCTAATTGAGATTTAGAAGGATTTATAATAAAACTTCCCTCAACTCTAGCTACTCTTGCTTCTGAAATTGGTCCATCAAATGGTATATCAGAAAGAGATAAGACAGTTGATGCAGCAAGTCCAGCTAATGAGTCAGGCATTACATTTTTATCATGAGACATTAATTGAAGCATAACCTGTGTTTCAGCATGATAGTCTTTTGGAAATAATGGTCTTAATACCCTATCAACTATTCTCATAGTTAAAATTTCTTCATTACTAGGTCTTGCTTCTCTTTTAAAGAAACCTCCAGGAAACCTTCCTGCTGCAGCAAATTTTTCTCTATAATCTACAGTTAAAGGAAGAAAATCAAGTGAGCTCTCTTCATACGATGATACTACAGTCGCTAGAATCATACAGTCCCCCATTCTAATTACAGCGGAACCATGAGCTTGTTTAGCTAGTTTGCCAGTTTCAATTATTATTTCTCTGCCGTCAGAGAGTTTTATAGTTTCCGAAAATACTTTTGGATTCATTTTTTTAGTTTTGGTTTATTCCTATTTTATGTTGTGTGATGTGTAAAGGCAACCAAACTAAATTATTACTTTCTAATATCTAACTTTTTAATTATATCCCTATACTTTTCAATGTCATTCTTTTTAAGATATTCTAATAGATTTCTTCTTTTACCTACCATCTTAACCAAAGACCTTTCTGTATTAAAATCTTTAGCATTATCTTTTAAATGTTCAGACAATAACTTAATTCTTGATGAGAAAAGAGCTATTTGACTTTCTGTTGAACCACTGTCTTTAGCATTATTGCCAAACTCTTTAAATATATCTTCTTTTTTAAGTAATGACATTATTTAATATAATTTTTAAGCGTTGCAAATATAATAGTTTTAAATTTAAAATTTAAACTAATTATATATAATTGCGCAGTGTTTTATTTTGAATTAAATCAATATAAAGATTAATACTTTTTTTTAGATTCTTTCTATGAGAAATAAAGTCTAAGAACCCTTTTTCTAAAAGGAATTCACTTGTCTGAAAACCCTCAGGTAAATCTTTTCCGGTAGTGTCTTTAACAACTCTTGGGCCTGCAAATGCTATTAATGCTCCTGGTTCAGAGATATTAATATCACCAAGCATTGCAAATGATGCTGTTGTTCCTCCAGTAGTAGGGTCAGTGCAAAGAGATATATAAGGTATTTTAGATTCTGATAATTCATTTAATTTTGCTGCAGTTTTGGCCATTTGCATAAGCGAAGTTGCAGATTCCATCATTCTAGCACCTCCTGATTTGGAAATAATTAATAAAGGCTTCTTCTTTTTAATAGAGTAATCAATTGCCCTTACAATTTTTTCCCCAACAACTGATCCCATGGACCCTCCAATAAATTTAAAGTCCATACATGCTATAACAATACCCTCTCCATAAGACTTTCCATATGCAACTCTAATAGCATCTTTAAGTCCTGTTTTACTTTGTGCTTCTTTTATTCTATCAGAGTATTTCTTTTGATCAACAAAATTTAAAAAATCAATTGGATTTATTTCAGAACATATTTCAGTAAATTTATTGTTGTCAAATAAAATTTCAAAATACTCTTTACTCCCTATATGAACATGATAATCATCTTCAGGACTAACATACTTATTATCAGAGAGTTCTTTAGTCTCAATAATTTTGCCTGTTGGAGTTTTATACCATAAACCTGCAGGTATATCCTTTTTCTCTTCTGTAGTAGTTTGAATCTTTTTACTTTTTCTTTTGAACCAAGCCATTTAGAAAAATATTTAATCTAATGTATTTATATTATTTAGATCTTCAAAAGCCTTTTGTAATCTATTTTTAAAAGTATTCTCACCTTCCCTTAACCATATCCTTGGGTCATAATATTTTTTATTTGGGATATCTTTACCCTCAGGATTTCCAATTTGAGATGAAAGGTATTCTTTATTATCTATAATATATTCCCTTACACCTTCTGTAAAAGCATATTGAAGATCTGTGTCTACATTCATTTTAATTACTCCATAATCTATTGCCTCTCGAATATCCTCTAATGATGATCCTGACCCTCCATGAAAAACAAAATTTATTGAATTAGTAGGAACTTTAAATTTTTTAGATATATATTCTTGAGAACTTTTTAAAATTTTAGGAGTTAAGCTAACATTTCCAGGCCTATATACTCCATGAACATTTCCAAATGCTGCAGCAATTGTAAAATTTTCACTTATTGAAATTAACTCTGAATATGCATAGGATACTTCTTCTGGTTGAGTATATAGTTTTGTAGAATCAATACCAGTATTATCAACACCATCCTCTTCACCTCCAGTTATCCCAAGTTCAATTTCTAAAGTCATCTCAAGATCAGTTAATATCTTTAGGTATTCTTTACATGTATTTATATTATCTTCTATTGGTTCATCAGATAAATCAATCATATGAGAGCCGAATAGGGGGTATCCATTATTATTATAGAAGTTATTACCATATGCTAATAAACCATCTATCCATGGGAGGTTTTTTCTTGAACAATGATCAGTATGAATTATTACTTCAGCTTTATAATTATCACAAACATTATGTATATGATGAGCTCCAGAAATAGCTCCAGAAATTGATGCATTATGATTAGAGTTATCAATACCTTTTCCAGCAATAAAATGTGCTCCACCATGAGAGAATTGAATTATTACTGGACTATTAACATTACTTGCAGTTTCAAGAACTGCATTTATTGTATTTGTTCCAGAAACATTTATAGCTGGTAGGGCAAACTTTTTTTCTTTTGCAATCTCAAAAACTTTTTGAGTTTTATTTCCGTAGATGAGTTTACTTTTCAAATTGAATATATTACCACAAAAATATTAAACTTATTCCTAAAAAGGATAATTTATTCCAATATTAAATACGGCTTTATCTATATTATAATCATTCAACCATCTTGACCCTATCTTATATGATGGATTATATGTTTTAAAACCAACATCAAGTCTAATAACAAAGAAATTAAAATCATATCTTACTCCAAATCCAGTTCCTATTGCTAATTCATTAAGATCTTGTAATCCATCAAATTTCATTGCAGAATCTTCTACATCATCAAAAACATTCCAGATGTTTCCAACATCTACAAATAGAGCTCCTTTAAATTTTCCAAATAATGATGTTCTGTATTCTAGATTAAAAGCTAATTTAAAGTTAGCTTCATTAAATTCATTATAATTGTCTGAACTACCAGGCCCAAGTTTATACGCTTTCCATGCTCTATTATCATTAGATCCTCCTGAATAGTAGGATCTAGAAAAAGGGATGTTTTCAGAGTTTCCAAATGGGATAGCTATTCCAGCAAAAGCTCTAAATGCTAATACATCTCCTTTGGTTAGCGAAAGGTGTTTTATATAGTTAAATTCAGATTTAAAGTATTGTGAAGGTGATACTCCTGAAATTTCAACCTTTGATTCATTATTTAAGTTGTTTTTCCTTAAAATCTCATTAAATAAATTACCAACTGTTTCTAGTTTCCAGCGAAATTGATAAAAGTCTTCATCAAGAATGCTTTCCTGACTGTTTATATTATATATTATTGAAGACCCTACAATTATATTGTTATCAGTTAGTCTTTCTTTTCGCTCTAATACACCAACTACATCTCTATATATATCAGAATCAAACTGAATTGTTGTTTGATTGTTTAATACAGAATTAATGAAGGTGTCAGACCCTTCAGGAATAATCAAATCCCCATTTTCATTAATAATATTTTGATCAATATTATAAATTGAAGAAATATAATTTAGTTTATCATATGAGTTTCTATATACGTTAAAATAATTTGAAATATTATTGTTATTTACATATTCAAAATCAAAAATCCTTACATTCAACTTGCTCCTTTTGGTAGGGGACCATGCAATTTCATAGTTACCAGTATAATATTGCTTGTCTAGACCAATATTCTTCTGAACAGTAGTTCCAATATTAATATTTGTAATAGGATTCATTTCTTTATTTATGAATGAATTTAAATTTATTGGAAATAGTACTCTAGGTATCCTAAGATTTAAGTTTCCTCCCAGTTCAAACAAATTAAAAAATGAATCATTCGGAATCCCTATATCTTTTGATGCTCCTATTGAATTTTTTAAGTTTATACTTAAATTTTCGGTTCCTCTAAATATATTTCTAATATCAAATATTGATCCCACTGAAATTCCAAAGTCTTCAATATTTGAATGCGTTAGATCAATATTAAAACCAAGAGAAAATCTTTTTCTAGGAATAAGATAAATTAAAGAACTAAGATCATCTCCACTCTCTTCAAAAAGTATGCTAGGGTATTTGAAATTTGCAAGATTAGAATAATATCTTGATGTTAGAATTTTATTTTTTTCACTATATACATCGCCAATATCAAAAAAGATAGGTTCTGTTAGAGATTTAGGCGAATATTTAAGGCTTCCTTTTGAGAATATATCTATTCCTTTATATGTTGTTGTATCTGTAAAGCTATTTATATTTGATAATTCATCAATTGATTCAACATAAACTTTTATTTCATTAATTTTTTTTATGGAATAACCATCATTTATATCATCTTCTAAAGAGCTTGGAAGATCTGTTATATTAAGTATTATTGGAATTTTTTTATCTGTCCCACTACTATCAATTAGTATCTTATAGTTAATACTCCTTTGCTGAAAATTATAAATACCATTGTCTCTTGATAAATCAATTATTCTATTTCTTTCATCAATTAATTTTGATATAGTAAATGGTTCATTTGCTTTAATAAAGCTCTCATCTATTTTTGAATTTACTAGTGAATCAATTTCTTTTGGGATAATATTATAAGTAACCGTATCAATTCTGTATACTGAGTCAGTATCTATTTTGTATACTATCTCAGCTTTATTATTTTTTACTAGCGAATCAATTTCAACTTTTACATCAAAATATCCATTGTTCTTGTAGTACTGAATTAACTTTTTAGAGTTATTCTCTATATCTGTATTAATAACAAATACAGGTTCTTCACCAGTTGATTTTATCCAGTTGTTAAATAATCTATTGTATCTTTTTAGTTGAATAACTTGTTTATTGGAAAGAAATTTATTTAATCTGCTAATTCTCTTTGGGTTTTTAGATAACCAATTATCAAAAATAGAGTCTGGATTATTTTTTCCAATATTATAAATAGATAATCCTAAAGGAATTCCAAAAATCTTTTTATTTGGGCTAGGCTGAATTAATAGTTCTATTGGTTCGTTATTTTTTATCTGACCATTAATACTAACTTTATTGCTATCTAATAAAGGAATAGAATAATTATTATAGATTTTATTACTACATCCATTAATAATAAAGGCAAGAGATAAGATTAGAATTGATATTATTTTATTAAAATGCAATTATATTCTGTTTAAGACAAAATTACATTATTTAATTTATAAGCCCTTTTGTTTTACTATTTCAAAAACCATAACAGAGAAGGCAACAGATACATTTAATGAATCTATTTTATTGCTAATCGGTATGCGTATTTTATCGTCGGAGATAGTTAATAAACTATTTGAAATACCTTTATCTTCAGAACCTAGAATAATAGCTACAGGTTTATTAATCTTTCTTTCATAAATTGACTTTTCAGCTTTTTCAGTTAATGATATAATCTCAATATTTGATGCTTTTAGATACATAATTGCATCTTTTAGATTCTTTACCTTACAAATGGGGATGTTAAATAGTGTGCCAGCAGATGTTTTAACTACATCTGAATTTATAGGAGCACTATTACTTTGTGATACAATTATGCCAGCTACATTTGCTGCAACCGCAGTTCTTATTATTGCACCAAAATTTCTAACATCTGTTATACCATCTAATAAAATAAATGTAGGGTTTTCATTTTCTTTTAAAGAATTGTCAATTAATTCTTGAATATTTGCCAATTTAATAGGGGATAAGAATGCTAATGCCCCTTGGTGATTTTTGTTTTTTAACCTTTCAAACCTCTGAATTGGAACAAAAGAATGAGATATGTTTTTTTTAATAATTAGATCTATTAAAGATTTTGTTAAGCTACTCTTTGAAGATTTTAATAATAGTACTTTATCAATATCTTGATTAGCTTTAATTGCTTCAATTATTGACCTAGCTCCATAAATTTCTAATTTTTTTTCCATAACAAAAAAAAAGGAGGTTTTAAAAAAACCTCCTTTTATTCAGTTTAAAAAACTGTTATTGACATACACTTAATGCATAGAAACCTGTAGCAGGGCTTGCTCCTACATTAGGAAGAGCAGTCTGCGAGTTTGATCCATCAAGTTTAGCGTAGACAATATTAAAATCTACCTCAGAGTCCCAAGATCCACTTACAAACTTGAATCCCATGGTGCTAGCACCAGCAGGAACAGTCCAAGTTTCAGTATAGCTTGATCCACCGTTGAATGAAGTTGAATATTCTACTCCATCAATAACTGCAACAACAGCAGCTCCATTCCATCCATCACCCCAACTATCAGTCGCGTTTATAGTATAAAGACCTGGAACTGCAGCAACAATTCCTGCATCCATAAAACACGTAATAGTCTTTCGATATTGGAAAGGAGATTTAAAATATGACTGAGTCAATGGCCCTGATACAGATTCAGTAGAAAAACTTCTACCATCAGTTAGGTTTAGTACCATTCTGTGAATAATAGTGTTTCCACCTGCATATCCACCAACTAAACCACCTGCTTCTGTAAGAGACATTGATATGTCCATTCTAGGAAGACCTACAGGACCGTCGTACATTTCACTTCTGGAAACAGTTCTAGCAAGAACTTCGTTATTTCCACCATTAGAAACATACCAGTCAACACTTTCTGTTAACCCACCGCTTTGATGATCGTGAGGTTCAAGTGTAGCTGACCAAACTGAATTAGCAGCATCAAAGAATCTATAAGATCCTGATTCTGTAATTGTTCTAAGTGCAGCACCAACTTGATACTCTTTAAGCATGTAGTCAGTCAACATTTCGTATCCACCATATTCGTCAGAAGAAAAATCTTCAGAACATGAGAAAGCCATCATGGCTAAACTTATTAAATATATATTTATCTTTTTCATAATTATTTAATTTATTAGTCGACCGTAGGTCCGCTTGTGTTCCAAAATACTCTTCCTGTCACATCAGATTTCTGAGTAACATTTGAGTTTGTCGCCGCATAATTCGCAGGGTACCACATTGATACCGGGAATGCTCCTGGATTAGGCTCCAACGTAGGTTGAAGATTCTTAGGATATCCATTTCTTCTGTATGAATTATATGCGTCTATTCCATTACCTCTTTGAGTCGTCCAGAATTCCTCAGCCCACAATTCCATCTTATCAGCAGCAATACCCCAATCATATGTGAAGGCTGCTATATAAGCATCTATTGAAGATTGAGCCATAGCTGGCGCTCCGGCAATATCATCTACTTTATTTAATGCGTTTTCAACTGCAGCTAATGTGCTAGCAGTACCAGCAGCTGTATTAACTCCTGCCACTTCGGCATCCATAAAATGCATCCATGAAGAAAGAACTACTGGAGTAATACCATTACCACCAAGTCCATCTCCTGCACCTTTAGATTGAAAACTACCATCATCAAATGCTCCCCCCGCTGGGTATACACCCATTAGAGTTCTTTTGAATCCATCTGGTGGAATACCTTCATCATTACCGTGATCACGACCCCAGTAACCTTCTGTAAGGTAACAGTACATGCCGTAAGCAATAATGTGAGGTGGTTGATAATATCCAGGAAGACTACACTCTAGACTAATCTCATCTACTGGTCCATCTGTACCAGGAGTAAGACCAACTTGTCTATAGTATTGATAGTAAATTCTTGGATCTCTCATACCATATCTACCTTCCATCATTCTGTTCATCATCCAGTTTGATTGATAGTCACCAGCACCAGTGTTGGTGTAGTTATATCTGTAAATAGGATGTCTAACATCAGGATTTATAGCATTAGTTCCCCATTGGAACTGGAAATCATCAGCGTTCGTAGTTATATAGTTTGTAATCGCACTATATGAACCATAATCGCCCATATTTAGATATGCTCTCTTTTTAATACTATTAGCAGCTTTTATCCAACCAGCACCGTTCCCGCCATAATACATATCGTATTGAGGGGCTGGACCACCACCACTAAAGTTAGAAATAGCTGAGTCTAATAAGCCTAAAGCAGAGTTATAAACCGACTGACCAGAGTCAGCAGCAGGGTTTAAGTTTTCTGCTCCTAGAAGAGCTTCTGTATATGGTACATCTCCAAAGTAATCAACAAGAGTCATAAGAATATATGCTTGCATAACTTGTCCCATACCGATGTGGTATGTAAGACCTTGCTCTGCAGCAATACCATTCATAACTCTTAAATCTTCCATCATACCTTGGTAAGCACTTGTCCAAATACCTGAGAATGAGTTTGGAGAATATGCATCTGCATACATCCTATCACCTGACATTTGAGCAATTCTAGTTAATCTAGCACCAACATCACCCATAGAGTTAACAAAGCTTGCAAAGTCTTCTTGAACATTATTAATGAACAACTCAACACTTGCATTCTCTGGACTCAGTGCGTTAGGGTTACTAGTTAAATCTAATTCTGTAGTCTCACAAGAACTTAAAATGAATAAGCTTGTTAGAGCTAAAACTGAAAGTTTATTTAATTTTTTCATAATCTTTTTGTTTTTATAGATTTATTAAAATGTTAGTTTAACACTTACACCATATTTTCTTGCACTTACACCGTTGAAGTATTCAAAACCAGAACCGTTACCAACACCAAGACCGGCGATGTTTGGATCATAGTTAATACCCTCAGGCGTATTATAGGCATCATACCAAAGGTTATAACCTTGTGCAGAAATTGAAGCCGCTCCAAAAGGAGTTTTCTCTAACCATCTTGATGGCACATCATAAGAAAGTGATACTTCACTTAATCTTAATACACTTGCATCCCAGACTCTTAACTCAGCAGGACCTACAATTAGGTTTCCGAAGTAAGTTGTTGCGTTATCAATTTGTATTACGTTAGGAGATCCATCCGCTAAGACACCAGGAAGGATATAAGGAAGTTCCCTATCAACTGTATCAGTTGTTTGTCCTCTACCAAGTAGTGTCATTATAAAGTTTGAATACATATCTCCTCCAATAGTAGCATTGAATAAGAAATTAAAGCTAAAATTACCATAAGTAATTGTGTTGCTTAAATTCGCAATAAAGTCAGGATTTGCGTCACCAATTAATGCATATTTATTTGTCTTGTAGTTAGTATCATAGTTTCCTTGATAACTACCAGAAGCATCAATCAGTGGTTGTCCCGCATCGTTTCTTTTAACTGAACTACCAATAAAAGAAGTTAGTGGAAGTCCTGGAAGTGCAACATTTCCTAAGTTAGAAAATCCTGCATAAACGATTTGATCTGTATCTTGTCCTAGGTCTTCAGTAATTGCTTGAGATGTAGTATAGTTAATTGAAGTATTCCAATTAAAGTTTTCACCTCTTAGCCAATCTAATCCTAGGTCAACCTCCCAACCTTTAGCAATAATCTCACCAATGTTTGTACTTGTAGAAGTATAACCTGTTGCTGGGTCTAATGGTTGTGATATAATAAGGTCTGTTGTATTTCTATTAAAGTAAGAAATCTCAGCAGTTAACCTGTTTTCGAACATGTTAGCCTCTACACCAAATTCTAGCTCAGCTAATAACTCAGGCTTAAGACCTGTGTTACCAAGAGTAGAACCTGTTGAGTTTGTAATAACATCTGTTCCGTCAACTCTAAAGTCTTTAGTATTAAGGTTTAATACAGATGCAATTGGATATCCCCCTGGGAAGTTTGCAGATGTACCATAACTAGCTCTAACTTTTAAGAAGTCAACTGGTAAGTTACCAAAGTCCAAAATTGAAGTCGGTACGAAAGAAATACTTGCACTAGGGTAAGTAATAGATCTATTTTCTTCTGATAGGTTAGATACCCAGTCAGTTCTAGTAGCTAAAGTAAAGTACAAGTAGTTTTGGTAATCAAGAGCTGCTTGGCCATAAATACCAAGTATGTTTCTTCTTGAAGTATACTCAATTTCTTCTTGAGAGTTAAAGTTATAATGTCTTAATACGTTAAATACATTTTGTCCGGTACTTCTTACACCATTTCTGTCATAAGTACTAGCGTTTGAAGTTGCCCCTACGTTGAAGGTTAATCCCCAATCACTGTCTAATTCGAAGTCACCGTTAATAGAGAAGTTGTGGTCAATTTGTGTAGAAGTGTTATTCCATGCTTCATACATTCCTGACTGAGTCTCTAAACTACCATCCTGTCCACCTTTGTTTTGATAACTAAAGTTATCCTCACTATATACGTCATATCCATATCTATACTTAACATTTAAGTTGTCAGATATATCGTATTGAACAGCTGATCCTCCATATACCCTTTGTACATTTTGTCCATCACCAGTATTGTTAACAGTCCACATTGGGTGTTGAATACCGTTACTAGATCTATAGTAAATTGATGCACCTGTAATAGGGTGTGCATATGGTAAATCTCCTATACCTACTGAACGTGGTGTATAGAATACGTTACCATAAAGAGAAGAATCTGAACTACCACTACTATATGCAGCAGCAATTGGAGGTGTTTTAAAAACAGTATTTGTATAGTTCATAGTACCGCTAACAGTAAATTTGTTTGATAAAACAGCTCTACCACCAACACTTAGAGTATTTCTTCTAAGAGTATTTCCAGGTGTAAACCCTTTATCATCTAAATTACCATAGTTAACGTTATATGAAACTTTACCGTCATCACTTGCTCCTCTAAAGTTTATATTTGTATTTATAATATCTCCTGGTTGGAAAAGATCTCCAACACTGTCATAAGGCTTCCATTCCCATAGAGAATCCATAGATAAACCTAATAAAGGTAAAAGATCTCTGGCAAGGAACCTTGCATTTAAGTTACTGTTATATGGGTGTTTCAAATATCCTGGTTGTCCTGAAACTGTACCATTAATTTGAGATTGTTTACCCCATCCTGCAGGACCTTCTTCATCGAAGCTAGGACCCCAGTTAGAGTAGTACCATCCAAAGTTTTGGTTAAACCCATTACCATATTGATTCTGATAGTCAGGCTTCATAGCTAGCTCATTAACAAAATAAGATGTATTAACAGTTATTTCATTTTTAGCAGCTCTAGCACCTTGAGAAGTACCGGCTTTAGTTGTAATTAAAATTACACCGTTTCTTCCTTGCGATCCATAAAGAGTTGACGCGGCCAATCCTTTAAGGACGTTAACAGATTCAATATTATTCGGATCTAAGTCCAAGAATCTTGACGAACCATTGTTACCTGATGTGAACGATCCCATAGCGTTTGTTTCACTTTGGAAAGGCACCCCATCAACAACAAATAATGGTTGGTTAGTTGAGCTAAAGGTACTCATACCTCTAATCATCACACTTGTTCCTGAACCAGATATACCACCTTGATTTGTAACTTGTACACCAGAGGCTTTACCAGCTAAAACACGTGCAACATCACCGGATGCTCTTTGTTCAATTTGACCTTCGTCAACTTCCGAAACAGCATAACCTAGAGCACGTTTTTCTCTTGTAATACCTAAACTGGTAACAATTACTTCTTCAAGTTGTGTTCCAAGGGAAAGAGTTATATTAATGACGTTGCCTGCACCTACAGTTACTACTGCAGTTTCATAACCAACGAAACTGAATTCCAGAGACTGGCCTTCAGATACATTAATAGAAAAGTTTCCATCGAAATCAGTGGTTACACCGGTAGTTGTTCCTTGTACAAGGACGGTTGCTCCAGGAAGCGGAATACCATCACTATCAGAAACAGTACCAGTTACAGCTTTCTGTGCCATTGCAACTTGTGCAGATAGCAAGAAAACCACTAGTAATCTGAATAAGCTTTTCATACTTAGTTATTTAATTTAGTTAAATTAATTTTTGTTAAAAATTTCTTAAAATTTTCGTAAGGGCTAATATATGTTAATAATTTCTTAAAAAAAAGAATCTTTCGTGTTAAGACACGATTATTTTAAAAAAAACGTATTTTTCGTTGATTTTTATTGATTATTATAGAAAATAATCAGAATATCGTTTGAAAAATTGAGGATTATTCAAAAATATTAAAAACTGTCTGCGAATTCAAAAATCTTTTTAATTGCACTTGTTTCGCTTACTTTAAGTTTATTGGCTTTAATGAATTTTCTTATTTTATCAGAATTTTCCTTAAAAAATGAAGAAACTCCCTTTTTAGATAATCTTAATGGAGTTGGAGTGTCTCCATTTGTGCTAACATATATTTGAATATTATCAACAAATCTTGGAGGAAATGGATTTTCTAAACCCGTTCTAGCAACTACTTCTTCCATAAAGACTTTCTGCCTTTTAACATACACGACATGATTCTTTCCTTCATGAAGAAGAACTAGATAACCTATATATGCTCTCCCGTCTTCAAGTCTGTGAGGAATGTATAGATACTTTTCTCCTCCTATAACAGGGACAATATCATTACTTTTCATAAGGATTAGATCTGATTCATTTTGACTTGTTGTACTTGCCATTTCAATTTCATCCCTAAATGCGTTATATCTCATAAAACCTTTATCATTTAGTTCTTTCCCAAAGTAATCAAGTGTTGCTACTTCAAAATTTTCATTAAAATAGTGTGTTCCTTGAATATTTAAGGGCTTTGGTTTTCTTGATGATCTGTTACCTAAATCAGTAAGGGCTTGTTGTGCTCTATCAACCATAACTCCAAGTCCCTGTTGAGAAAATAGTTCTGTTGAAAAGAAAAAAGAAATAAAAAGTAAAATATAAATTGGTTTCATGATAATTATTTTGCAGCAAACTTAAATATAAATTTTCTATTTAGGGTCCATATATGGATTAAATATTCTTATGTTGGTTGGAGATCAATAATTGTTTGATTATTTAAAAGATCATCTATGACTTGACTTTTTCTAATTAGTTTAAGTTCATTATTGTGGAGGCAAACTTCTGCTGGAGTATATCTAGAATTATAATTGCTGCTCATTGAGAATCCATATGCGCCAGCATTTTTAAAACATAAAATATCTCCTTTATTTATTTTAGATATTTCTCTATCCTCAGCAAATGTGTCGTTTTCACAAATATATCCAACTATAGAATATTTTTCTTTTTTTGCGCCTGGGTTTGATAGGTTTTCTATTTCATGAAAGGAGTTGTAAAGAGCTGGTCTTATAAAATGGTTAAAGCCAGAGTTTATTTGAGCAAATTTGCTTTTAACACCTTCTTTTATATAATTAACTTTAGTTAGAAAGAAGCCAGCTTCACTTACCAAAAATTTTCCAGGTTCAAAAATTAGTGTAATATCTTTTTTATACTCTTTTTTAAAATTATTAAACTCTATGCTTATTTTTTTACCTAATTCCTCCATATCTGTAAAACTATCGCCTTTGAAATATGGTACTTTAAAACCGCCGCCAAGATCTATAAACTTTATATTATTAAATTGAAAGGCAAGATTAAAAACTGTTTTTGCTCCTTTGACGAAGCTATTAATATTTGAAATGTCACTTCCTGAATGAACATGGATTCCATCAATATTA
The DNA here is from genome assembly GCA_964437815.1 of uncultured Flavobacteriaceae bacterium. Lineage (GTDB taxonomy): Bacteria > Bacteroidota > Bacteroidia > Flavobacteriales > Flavobacteriaceae > Marisimplicoccus. Next base: position 19,363 of record CAYTIE010000006.1, on the reverse strand, counting down.
ATCTTATTCTCTTTTTCCATTATTATTAATCTTTCTATTTGATTAATAGGTATGCCAAATTTAGATTCAGAATGTCCAACTCTTGTTCTATCATTTCCTCCATCAAAAATATTAGGGTTAATTCTTATAAAAATAGATTCAGTTGGAAAGTTTATAGAAAATTCTATTATTGATTCAATGCTATCTAAATTAACTTTGACTCCAAGTTTTACAGCCTCTTTAATCTCTTCAATTGAAACCCCATTTGGTGTATATATAATATCCCTAGGATTAAAACCAGCCTTTAAGCCTAATTCGATTTCTTGAATAGAAACTGCATCTAAACCGCAATCCAAATTTTTAATAAATTTCAATATTGATATATTTGATAAGGCTTTAGCTGCATACTGTACCTTTATTTCATCTATACTTTTAAATGATTCATTGAATTTGATTAGTTGTGATTTTATCTTCTCCATATCATACAGATATATTGGAGATCCATAAATATCTGTAGCTTTTAAAAGTAATTCTCTATCCATTGTATGAATTTATTTTTAAATATAAATCTGATTTTAATTAATTCAAATAATTTAAGTTTTGTAGTTATATTTGCCTTCATGAATCTACATGAATATCAAGGTAAAGAAATTTTAGAGAAGTTTAATGTAAAAGTTCAAAAGGGTTATGTGGCTGAAAATCCTGAAGATGCTGTTAAGTGTGCTGAGAAAATTAAAAAAGAAACAGGTAGCAATATTTTTGTGATTAAAGCTCAAATTCATGCTGGTGGAAGAGGAAAGGGTGGAGGTGTTAAGATTGCAAAAAGTTTTGAAGACGTTAGGAAAATAGCTTCAGAAATCCTTGGAATGAATCTTATTACTCCGCAAACTCCTCCTGAAGGTAAGTTGGTTAGGAAGATTTTAATTGCAGAAGATGTTTATTATGATGGGGAGTCTGATAGATCAGAGTTTTATATGTCAGTATTATTAAATAGGTCCAGTTCTAATAATATGATAATTTATTCTACTGAGGGTGGAGTAGATATAGAGAGTGTTGCCGAGAAAACACCAGATTTGATTTTTCATGAAGAAGTAGAAGTTGGTCAGGGGCTACTTCCTTTTCAGGCTAGAAAAATTGCTTTTAATCTAGGTCTTTCAGGAGAAGCTTTTAAAAATATGGTGCAATTCGTTACTGCTTTATATAAGGCTTATCAAATTTCTGATGCCTCATTATTTGAAATAAATCCTGTTTTAAAATCTTCAGATAATAAAATTATTGCTGTTGATTCAAAAGTAAGTCTTGATGATAATGCTCTTTTTCGTCATAAAGAGTATGAGTCAATGAGAGATCTTGATGAAGAGAGTCCTGTAGAAGTGGAGGCGAGAGCTGAGGGGCTGAATTATGTTGATTTGGATGGTAATGTTGGTTGTATGGTTAATGGTGCAGGGTTGGCTATGGCTACTATGGATCTCATTAAACTTGCAGGGGGTGAGCCAGCAAACTTTTTAGATGTAGGTGGAACAGCTGATGCGGAAAGAGTAGAAAAGGCATTTAGATTAATATTAAGAGATGATAATGTAAAGGCTATACTAGTTAATATATTTGGAGGTATAGTAAGATGTGATAGGGTAGCTGAGGGTATTGTTTCAGCGTATAAGAATCTTAAAGAAATAGATGTTCCTATAATAGTTAGGCTGCAAGGTACAAATTCAGCTGAGGCAAAGGAAATTATAGATAATTCTGGGCTAAATGTTTTGTCTGCAATTGGCTTTGATGAAGCTGCTAAGAAGGTTCAGTCTGCTATAAAGTGACAATATGTCACTAATTACTTCTCTTTTTATGACAAAAGGTCATAATTTTAGGTTTGGTATTTATTTTGACTATAGTTAATTGATTTTAATTCAATTTTCCATTGTTTTAAAATAATTGTTTAACTAAAAAAAAGATTATGAAAATTGTAAAATATAATAACAATCATATGTTCCCATCATTAATAAATGAATTTTTTAATGGTGACTTTGGGGTTAATTTTTTAAATAGAAATTATTCTGTTCCTTCTGTTAACACAATTGAGAATGATGATTCATTTGAAATTGACTTAGCTGTTCCGGGCATGAAAAAGGATGATTTTTCAATTGAACTAGATAATAACGTTCTTATAATATCATCTGAAACATCAAATAATGTATCTAATGAAAATTTAAGACTTAATGAATTTAATTATTCATCTTTTCAAAGATCATTTAAAGTTCCAGAATCAGTTAACCTAGATAAAATAAAAGGAAGTTATAAAAATGGAATCCTGAAAATATTGCTACCTAAGAAAAAGGATAGTATTTCAAAATCTAATAGGGTAATAACTATTGGATAATTATAAAAAAGAAGGTGCATGAAAATGCACCTTTTTTATTTGACTTTATCTTTAAGAAATTTGATTTTATCCCTTATCTCTGCTGCCTTTATAAAGTCCAATTTCTTAGCCGTATCTTCCATTTCTTTTCTAAGTTGTTTAATTTTTTTCTCTAAGGCAGCTTTTGTTAAATAAATATCTAAATCTTTTTCGAAATCTTTGTAGTCTGATGATATTAATTGTTTTTCCTTTTCAAATGCAGTATCAAATGACTTTATCATTGCTTTTGGAATAATTTTATTTTCCTTATTGTATTCTTCTTGCTTCTTTCTTCTATAAGCAGTTTCATCAATTGTCTTCTTCATACTATTAGTTATTTTATCAGCATACATAATAGCTTTTCCTTTGATGTGCCTTGCTGCTCTTCCAATTGTTTGAATTAATGATCTATGGCTTCTTAAGAATCCTTCTTTGTCTGCATCTAGAATAACAACAAGTGATACTTCAGGAAGGTCTAAGCCTTCTCTTAATAAATTAACACCTACTACAACATCAAAAATTCCTTTCCTTAAATTTTGCATAATCTCAACCCTTTCGAGTGTATCAATATCACTATGGATATAGTTTGTTCTAATTTGAGATTTAAGAAGAAACTTTGTCAATTCTTCAGCCATTCTTTTTGTTAAAGTTGTAACCAATACTCTTTCGTCTGATTCTACTCTTAACAATATCTCCTCTATTAGGTCATCAATTTGATTTTTAGATGGTTTTACCTCAATTATTGGATCAAGTACTCCAGTTGGTCTAATAATTTGTTGAATATAAAATCCTTCACTTTTTTCAAGTTCGTAATCTGCTGGTGTTGCACTAACATATAATACTTTGTCTTGAATACTTTCAAACTCTTCAAATTTTAGAGGTCTATTATCTAATGCAGCTGGTAGTCTAAATCCATATTCTACTAAATTCTCTTTTCTACTTTTGTCTCCACCATACATTGCATGAACTTGAGGAATTGTTACATGACTTTCATCAATAACCATAAGATAATCTTCAGAAAAATAATCTAAAAGACAAAAAGGTCTTGTGCCAGGTTTTCTTCCATCCAGATATCTTGAATAATTTTCAATACCAGCACAATAACCTAGTTCTTTTATCATTTCAAGGTCAAATTCTGTTCTTTCTTTTATTCTCTTGGCTTCAAGCTTTCTTTCAACTTGTTCAAAATACTTTACCCTTGCTTCAAGATCTTTTTCAATATTATTTATTGCAGAAGAAATACTAGATTGTGAAGTAACAAAAATCTCAGCTGGAAAAATTCTTATGGACTCAAAACTTTCGATTTTATTAAGTGATATAGGATCAATAGATTCAATACTTTCAATTTCATCTCCAAAAAAATTAATTCTATAAAAGACATCAGAATAACTTGGATAAATATCAATAATATCTCCATTTACTCTAAAACTTCCTCTGTTTAAATCATCAAGACTTCTTGAATATAATCCTTTAACAAATTGAGATAATAATTTTGTGATTGAAATTTGCTGATTAACAGCAATCTCTGTTACATGTTTTTTAAATTCTGATGGATTACCGATTCCATATATACATGATACTGATGCAACTACTATAATATCTTTTCTGCCAGAAAGGAGAGATGAAGTAGCACTTAATCGATATTTCTCGATATGTTCATTTATTGAAAGATCTTTTTCAATATATAAGCCAGAACTTGGAATATATGCTTCAGGTTGATAATAATCATAATAAGAAACAAAATATTCTACTGAGTTTTGTGGAAAAAAACTTTTAAACTCAGAGAAAAGTTGAGCAGCTAATGTTTTATTATGAGCTAATACCAATGTTGGCCTATCTAATTCATTAATTACATTAGCAACAGTAAAAGTTTTACCAGAACCAGTTACACCTTGAAGAGTAACATGATTTTGTTTTTGATTATAACTTTTAATTATCTCATCAATTGCTTGAGGTTGGTCTCCAGTTGGAGAAAAATTGGAAATTAAATTAAAGCTCATTATACCATCTTAGCTTAAATCACCGTTCGGGTCTTTATCAATATCAGGATTATCAATGAAAATATTTGTAGGAGACTCTTTTGGAACTTCACCAACACTTAACACACAGCAAGGATATTCTTTATCTTTAACTTTTTCTACAGATTCATTAACATCAATAAAAAAAGTCCAATAATTTAAAAAATCATAGATGTATATTAACTTATCACCTTTTGAGCTTATATATTCAGAAATATTAGAGTCACAATAAACTTTGTCATTCTTATCGAGTTTAAAAATTTTAATTTCCTCTTCCCTTTCCCATTTATTATTTGATTTATAAAAAATTGATGGTTCAGAAGAATCAAAGCCAAATAAACTTGAAATAGTTTTGTGAAATTCTATCATTGATGATGATTCATCAATTTCAATATCTCTTAATACATCTTCTTCTACATTTAATATTACTCTAATTCTTAATACCATAATTTTTTTTATTTTTTAATAATACATAAAAATAAACCTGAAAACCAATTATAAGGGATGAAATTAATAAATGTATTGGCTGAGTAGCAAAAGGGAAATCAAAATAATACATTATTACCCCCGTTAGTATCTGAATAAATAAAAGTATCATTATGATTTTAAATATTTTACTATCAATCATCATTTTTTTCAGTTTTATGAATATTAAAATATTGACAATAAATATAATTATTGAGAAACTTCGATGAAAATAAAAACTTTCAGGTGGATTCATAAGCCACTTATATTTTTCAGAGTAATTATTCGAAAGCATTTGAATATCAATAAACTGTCTTACTTCAGTTCCTGAAAGTAATTGAATTATGAGTAATGTCAATGAAATAAGAGTCAGATTAGAAATATATTTATTATATACAAGATTTGAATTCTTTTCATTTAATTTCGATAATAATATAAATAAGGTAGATACTATTAATACTGCCATTAACATATGAATGGTTATTTTCCCTGCAAGAAGATTACTATCAACAACTGTTTTGCCTAACCATGCTTGAAATAAAATACCTATTAGTGATAAAAATGCCAGTATTGTAATTGACTTTTGCTTCTTAACAAATTTAAGTGAATTAATAAATAGTATTAAAACAGATAGTCCTGCTATTGCACCAATTAGTCTATTTATATATTCTATCCATGTATGATATACGTTAAATTTAGAATAATCATGTTTGGTGTAATTTGTCCAATTTTCTCTTCTAATAGAATCTTCACTTTTAAAATCTTTATTTGCATAAATCAAGCTATCATTAAAAATAATAATTTGACTCTTTTTGTAATTATGATTCTTTTTCCACTCAATATCTGATCTATCTGTTGGGGGGATTAAATAACCAAAACATTTTGGCCAATCTGGACAGCCCATTCCACTTCCTGTCATTCTAACTGTCCCCCCAGCTAGAATTACTATATATACAATTATAATTGATGCTATTGTTAGGTTTCTAATATTTTTCATTATTAAAGCCCTAAAGACTTTCCTTTAATTTTCATCAAATTAAATGCAGATTTATAATTATTTTCAATTTCCCCATCAAGAATAGCGTTTTTTATTTCATCTTTTATTATTCCTATTTCTTTACAAGGTCCAACTTTAAAATGTTTCATTATAATTTCCCCAGTTACTGGTGGTTGGAAATTTCTAATATTATCTTTTTCCTCAACTATTTTAATCTTCTCCCTAACAATCTTAAAGTTATTGTGATATTTATCAAATTTTCTTTTATTCTTTGTTGTTATATCTGCTTCACATAGTTTCAGTAGGTCATCTATAGAGTCACCAGCATCATATATTAATCTTCTAACTGCAGAGTCAGTAACTATTTCTTCAGCAATTATAATGGGTCTTGAACTCATCATTACAATTTTTTGTACATATTTCATTGAATCGTTTAAAGGCAATTTTAATCTTGTAAAGATTTGTTTTACCATTTTAGAACCAACATATTCATGGCCATGAAAAGTCCATCCATTTTTTTTATTAAATTTTTTTGTTGGAGACTTACCAATATCATGAAGAAGTGCAGCCCACCTTAACCAAAGATTATCTGTTTTACAAGAAATGTTATCAACTACTTCTAAAGTATGGTAAAAATTATCTTTATGTGTTTGACCTTCAACCTCCTCTACACCTTTTAAATCAATTAACTCTGGAATAATATTATTAAGGATATTAAACTTTTCAAGATTTTTAAACCCAATAGATGGAATTTTTGACATAAGAATTTTGTTTATTTCATCTGTGATCCTTTCAGAAGAAAGTATATTAATTCTTTCTGAATTTTTTATGATTGATTTTATAGTGTCTTCATGAATAATAAAACCTAATTGACATGCAAATCTAACTGCTCTTAACATTCGAAGTGGATCATCTGAAAAAGTTTTATCAGGTGTTGTTGGAGTAATAATAACACCTTTTTCTAAATCCTTAATTCCATCAAAAGTATCAATTAAATTACCGAATGTATTCTTGTTTAATGATAAAGCAAGTGTATTAATGGTAAAATCTCTTCTTAACATATCATCCATGAAGCTACCTGTTTCTACACTAGGATTCCTACTATCTTTTGAATATGATTCTTTTCTGGCTCCTACAAATTCAATCTTATAATTATTATGACTGATCATTGCTGTTCCAAATCTCTTGTAGATGTTAATCTTTGAAGGTGTTACATTAGGTTTAATTTTTTTATGAAAAGCTTTAGCTAAATCAATTCCTGAACCAACACACATAATATCAATATCCTTATTTAATTTATTATATAAAATAAGATCTCTCACAAATCCCCCTACAATATATGTCTCTAGATTTAGTTCTTCAGATGCATCAGAAATTAACTTGAATATATCAAGATTAAGTAATTTGACTATTTCTTTATTATTTATATTCATCTTATTTTTTCAAAACTACCATCATTTCTTAATTTTATTACTCTTGATGGTAATGAATAACTTTTTCCCTTTTCATACTTTACAATATAGTCTACACTTTCTTTTATTGCTATGTTTATTTCTTTAAAGTTTGAAGGGACATTATCTTCAGATAAATTAGCTGAAGTAGAGACAATAGGTTTACCAAATTCACTAATTAATTTTTTGCAAAAATCATTATTTGGAACTCTAAAACCTATCGATTTAGAATATTTTGTTATATAATCTGAAATTCCTTTTGGAAAATCAAAAATAAAAGTAGTAGGTCTATTTTTAGATAACTCATAATAGTCAAAATCAGGCATAGATTCTAGATACCCACTTATCATCTCATAACTAGAAGCTAAACAAATAAGAGGCTTTTTAAAATCTCTCTTTTTCATTCTATAAACTTCTATTACTGCATTATTAGATGTGGCATCACATCCTATACCCCAGATGGTATCTGTTGGATATAGAATAGTGCCACCTTTCCTAAGTGTTTCAGTCGCTTTTGAGATTTCATTCTCCAATTTTATAGTAATTTTGTTTATAAAATTAAAATAATTTAATTGAATAAATGTACTTATGGGTAAGTGTTTAGGAATAGATTTTGGATTAAAAAGAACAGGAATATCAATTTCAGATGAATCTAATAAAATTGCTTTTCCATTCAAAACAGTCAAATCAGATAATCTTATTAACGTAATCCAGGAAATAAAAAAAACTGAGATTATAGAAAAAATAATAATAGGAAAGCCTTATGACTTAAAAGGTAATCTGTCAAACATAGAAACAAATATTCTTAGTTTAGTTAAATTGCTTAATACTAAATTTCCAAATATATTAGTAAACAGGATTGATGAAAGATTTACCTCAAAAATTGCAAAACAAACTATATTAAAATCTGGAATAGGTAAGATGAAAAGGAGGGATAAAGAAAATATAGATAAGATTAGTGCAACTTTAATTCTTCAATACTATTTAAAATATAATTATGATTAGACCAATACTTGCATATGGTAACCCAATCCTAAAACAAACCTCAACTAAAGTTGATATTAAGAATGAAGATGTTTCAGACTTAATTGTTGATATGTGGGAAACAATGTATAATGCTAATGGTGTTGGATTGGCAGCTCCTCAAATCGGAGTTCTAAAACAAATTTTTATTGCAGATTTTGACTATTTTCAAGAAGAGGAATCTTTCAATAAGTCAGAAATAGAAAAACTTCAGCAAGTATTTATAAATCCAATAATTATAGATGAATTTGGTGATGACTTTATTTTTTCAGAAGGATGCCTTAGTATACCTGATATTTCAGAGGAAATTACTAGAAGAAAAAATTTAACAATAGAGTTTCTAGATGAGAAATTTAATCAAAAGAAAATTACATGTTCAGGTATAATTGCTAGAGTAATTCAACATGAGTATGACCATTTAAATGGTATTTTATTTACTGACAGAATATCTTTGTTAAGGAAAAGAGAGCTCAAAGTAAAATTGGATATTATATCTGCAGGAGATTTTGAGCCTAATTATAAGATGAATTTTTATAAAAAAAATACTTAAACTTCTTCTTGAGTTGCAGCTTCTTCTTGAGTTGCAGCTAATTTAGCAACTTCCGCTTTTTCAGTTTTTGTTATTTTGTTCAATTTCTTTTTCAAAACTACAATTTTATCATTTATTGAAGTTAGTTTAGATGAAACATCTTTAAATAAAGGATTATCACTACTTGAATTTGTAAAATATTCTAGGTTATTTTCAAACTGATTTGATTCATTTTCTAGTTCGGATATCTTTCTTTTTAGAATTTCTTTCTGTTTACCCTTTTTGATAACATTTTTCTCTTTGTTGCTTATTCTAGGTTTAGATTTCAGTTTATTAAAAAACTCAGTACACGATAGTCTAAATTTATGCCATAGTGAATTTGAAATTTTCCTTGGAATATACCCAACTTTTTTCCATTCATTTTGGATCTCAACAACTCTTTTATAGTTTTGAGCATGATTTTCTTGTTTAAGAATATTACTTATCTCCTCTATTAGATTTTTCTTCTTATCTATGTTCTTCTTAATATCAATTTTTTGATTTTTATAAAAGCTGTTCTTTTTATTATTAAATTCTTTTGTTATAGTCCTAAACTCATTCCAAAAATTTTTATTCTTTTTCTTTGGTATATTCCTGATTTTTTGAAACTCATCTTTAAGTTTATTGAATAGTTGAATTCTATTTTGCCATTCATTATGAGAATCTGGAACTTTCTCTAATGATCCCCTCATTTTTCCTAAGACTTTCTCTTTTTCTAATGAATTTTTATTTTGTAAACTATTAATTTCTTTCTGATGTTTTTGTCTTTTTGCATGAATCTTATTGGATGCTTTTTGAAATCTTATCCACAATTCTTCTCTAAATTCCTTTGATACTGGACCTAATTCATTTTTCCATAACTTATGTAAAATATTTAAATCTCTAGATGCTTGCATTGTATTATTAACTTTATCTAGCGCTTCAGCCTTTTTGATAATTTTAATCTTTTCATCATAATTATGTTTGAAATCTAGTTCTCTTAATTCTCTGTTAAGGTGTAAAAAATCATAAAATTTTTTAACATGATGTCTATATGTCTCCCAAATGTTATTTCTTTCTGTAATAGGCACTTGACCTATATTATGCCACTGCTCTTTATATTTCTTAAATGTTTGATATAGATTATTTGGTTTTCTCTCTATATTAAGTAAATCTTTTATTTTCTCAATTAGTTCTAATCTTTTTTGAAGATTTTCTTTTTGTATAGTTCCTATTTCAGAATAATATTTTCTTTTTTTTGCTGAATAGGTCTTTAATGATTTTTGGAACTGGATTTTACTATCTGATTTATAAAAGAATTTTTCATCACTTTTTTTATTATTATCAAACTTCTTTTTTTCTTTATCAAATTCCTTTTTAAGTGCTAAATCAATTCTTTTTTTAATTTCTTCAATTACCTTTCTTTTTGAAATCCATTCGTCAGAGTCTACTTTATCATTAAATAGAATTACTAAATCTTTTAGTTTTATGTTTTTGTCAATTTCAGAGTCTACTTTTTTAGACTTACTTTTTTTTGAAGGTGTAATTTTATCTTTTTTATCTTTTTCCCCGTGTTTTTTATACCATTGTTTATATTCTTTGGTCCTTTTATCTTTAGGCATTGGGGGAATCTCTAAAACTTCTTTTTTTTGTTTTATACTTTTCTTTTTCTTTATTTGAGAAGCTTTATCTTCTAGCTCCTCTTTTCCGTATTTTTTATACCATTGTTTATATTCTTTAGTCCTTTTGTCTTTGGGCATAGGAGGAACTGTCTTAGTTTCAAGAATCTTTGATTCCGATGAAGACTTTTCAAGCTTATTTTTTGAGTCTTTCATTAAGTTAAATTGAGTGGTTTATTTTCTAAAATTAACAAAAAAAATTGTCAATTATATTTAGACCATAATTCCCATGATTTTTCTGCTTGATATTCAAGCATTTTTAATCCATTAATTACTCTAGCACCTTTTTCTATTCCTTTTTTCATATAAATAGTCTCTAAGGGATTATATACTAGATCATAGAGTATATGCTTATTATCTAGGTAGTGATAGGGTATATCTGGAAATTCTTCAATATTTGGATGAGTACCTAGGGGGGTTGAATTTATTATCAATAAATGTTGATTGAATATATTAACATCTAAATCTTTATAAAGTATACTATTTTCTTTCTTACTTCTTGAAACAAGGTTATATTTTATCTTTCTTTTAGAAAGGACATATGTAATAGCTTTTGATGCACCTCCAGTTCCAAGAACTAAAGCATAGTTTATATTACCTATATTAATTTCAGATAGGGTTTTGTCAAATCCATAGATATCAGTATTATGTCCAATTTTCCTAGAATCTTCAAAACATATAGTATTAACAGAACCTATTTCTTTTGCAACTGGAGATAATTCATCTATAAAAGGGATGATTTTTTCCTTATAAGGAATAGTAACATTAAGACCACTTAATTTGTTATTTTTAAATATATCTTCTATTAAATCTATTCTATCTATGTCAAAATTTAAATAATCAGAATCACTGATTTCTTCTTTTTTAAATTTCTTTAAAAAATATCCCTTTGAAAAAGAATAGTTGATATTCTTACCTACTAATCCATATATTTTTTTATTTCTCAATTTTTTTTGTTGCAAATCTCTCTAAAAGAATAACAAAGACTATACCAATTATAATATAAAATATAGTAAGAAAAGAACTTTCAGTATAAACTTCAGGGATATAAATTGAAATTTTGTCAATTTCTTCTATTTGCTGAGATTTAACTTTCCATGGCCAGACTCCCCTTAATGAGCCTGCAATAAATCCTACAATTATTGAAATTGTAATTGACTTATGTTTTTTAAGTAAAGAACCTAAAAGATTTGACAAAAAAATTAGTCCAAGAACTGAACCTGTTGTAAATAGTAGTAGTACTTTTAGAAGATATATTCTTTCATCATCATATATAAAAGTGGTATCAAATTTAAATAAATCTGTTATTGAAAAATATAACGAGTTAACAGAATCAACCATTATTAATGTATAGTTTCCCATTAACAACAATAGATATGAACCGGAAAGGCCTGGAAGAATCATACCAGATATTGCTATTACTCCTGAAAAAAAAATAATAAGACTAGAACTTCCTAAATCAAACTTATCTGCATAGCTAATAATCATTCCACATATAAAACCAATGAGGATTCCAATAAATGTAGTATATGTTAGTTTTTCTAATTGACGATATATAACATAGAAAGAACCAACTATCATTCCAAAAAAGAGACCATAAACGTATAATTCATATTTTTCAATTAATAGATCAAGTAGGAGGGATACACTAAAAAAACTAGCAATTAATCCAGCAAAAACCGTAAATAAAAACTTTCCATTTATTTGAATATAAAAGCTGTAAAATCCTTTTCTAAATAATGTTTTAATCGAACTAAAGTTAATTTTGCTAATGGAATCAATTAGCTCCTCATAAATTCCAGTAACAAAGGCAACAGTTCCTCCAGAAACACCAGGAATTTTATTAACAGCTCCCATGGCTAAACCCTTCAGGAAAAGAAAAACATAATATCTGTACATATTTATTAAGATACTAAAAATTATGAAAGGAAGATATCTTGGTTTACTAGCTCAGGGAAGTTTCTAGCGAGTTTATTTGGTACTTCTTTAATTTTTTTTGCACTTTGAAAAAAGTAAATAGCTTCATTTTTTTTACCAAGCTTTATTAAGCATCCAGAAATTAAATAATCTATATAAGTTTTTTTTGGAAAAATTTTCTTTGCCTTCAAGGCAACTTTTAATGCCTTATCCCAATTTTTGATTTTAACTGAGCAATTAAGTAGATTTTTCCAATTACTCCATTTTAAATCACCTAATTCAATTAGGACTTCTATATTTTTTATTGCTTCTTGAAATAATCCCAATTTATAGTTGATTTCAAAACTTTTTTTATTAATTCTAATACTATCTTGATTTGAATTTATTGCCTTATTTATTAGGTGCGAAGCTTGTCTCAAGTTGTCTTTTTGAAGGTATAAGTTAATTAACTCAATCCATGCAGATTCATTTGTAGCATCAATTCTAATGGATTTTTTTAGAAATTTAGTTCCAATTTTGGAATTCCCTAATTTTATATAGCATAAACCAATTCTTAGAATTATAAAAGAATTTGGTTCATTTAATCTTAT
>CAYTIE010000006.1:0-6208 GCA_964437815.1 uncultured Flavobacteriaceae bacterium | reverse complement strand
AGAAATTCCATACCAATCATATTCCAGATCTCATTTTTATCATCACTAAAATCAAGAGCTTTTTTTAAGATTTCAATAGCCTTTTTTCCAAGATTGTTTTTTGAATATATTGTAGCTTTTTGAAGGTAAACTTCTTTATTTATTGGGTCTATCTCTTGAATAATATCTAGGATTTTATATGCATCATCATAATTTGAATTAAATATCAAAAGCTCTGAATTTAGAAGCATAAGGTCAACATTACTTGGATGTTGATCAAGTCCCATTGAAATTGCTTTTTCTGCTAATGAGAAATTTGCGTTATCAATATAATGATGAGTAATGTTAATAAAATCAGTTGAGTCAAAATAATAATTTGTGTTAGTCTTAAGCATATTTTCGAATTTTAATATACTTTTCCTAGATTCACTTAACATTAATTTGTTTTTGATAAAATTACTAATCTCAAAAACTAAAAACTCTATGACCTTATGTTTATTGTCAACAAAGTAATTAACAGCTTAATCTAGTCTATTTCAACAATATCCATTAATTTATCAGCATCACTAAACAAATCTTTGACACTTCTTGGCCTTTCTTTATCTCTCCATAAGAATCCAGGCAAAGTTTTTTCATTTGGAATTATATTATTTTCAGAAAATATATTTCCATCTGGAGTTTTATAGAATGATACCTCGGAAATTTCATTTTTTTCGAATTTAATAAGAATAGAACTGGCAAAAGTCTTATTTAAACCAAGAAAATCTTCTCCATCGTCAGAATGCATATAATATAAAATAACACTATTCTTAACCACATTAACATTATCTAATTTACCTTCATAGAAAGAACCTTCTAATTTTGCACCTTTGATTTGATTATAACCATCTTTGCTAATAGAGTCTTTTTGAATCATAAAAACATTACCTGAAATAAGAAGAGAATCAAGTTCTTGTGTTTGAGCATTGGACTTTAAAAAAATCTCATCTCCTGTTAATTGATTTTTCCCAAACCAAACAACAGGATTTTTTTTATTTTTCTCTTCATCTGTAAGATTTCTAACAATTGTTTGATTTAATGGCCTTTTAAGTAATTTTATTAATCCATTTGTTTGGTTGTAGTGGATGGAATCAGACTTACCTCTAACATCTGATTTAAAAATCCTAACATCATAAAATCCTTTAAGAATTTTACTTTCATCTGGTCCAGTAATTGTTAATGTATCTGAATGAATATAAAGTGAATCTCCCTTAGATATGCTAACTGCAAGTGCATTTTTTGTTACGATTGCGGAATCTATTGATTTGAAAATTTCCCCATAATGTCCAGTAATAATAGAATTGTTTATCGTATCATTAATCATAATATTATTTGTAGCAGCTGCATATGATTTCTCATTTTCAAAGTAGATGCTGTCACCATTTATGATTTTTCCATCATAATTTATTACTGCGTTATTCTTGAAATATCCCTTTTGAATTTTAGTATCATAAAAGCCTAATTCACTATTAATTTCATAGTCTTTGCCAATTATATTTGAAGGGCCATTAAAAAATGCTAGATCAGATTCTGTATAATATTCAAGTTCATTAGAAATAACATTATATTCAGGGTTGTTAATTTTAACATTAGACTCAAAAATATATTTTTTTTCATTCATAAAATAAACTCCAACTTCACTTTTTAATATATTTTCATTATCTATTATTGTCCCATTAGTATTGTAATAGGCGGTATTTAATTCTCTGTCAAGGTAAAGAGTATTTGTGTTTAGTACCATGTCAGGTCTAACTAATTCAACATTACCAGTTGCTATTGCCTTTCTTGTTATACCATCATAGTCAAAACTATTTGATGTCATTGTCAAAGTATCTCCTTGACTAAATTTAACTTGTCCATTGGCCTTGAATGAATTTTTTGATGGATAATAATATGAAATGTCAGATTCAATTTGTGCTCCATCATGAAAAAGAATGACCCTTTTATTATCATCTTTTACTAATATAGTAGCACCAGGATATTCAATTGAATTTCTAATTGAGGTTCCAGCTTGTATAATTTCAATAACTTTTGTCTCTTGAGAAAAACCGTAACCTGTAAATATTATAAATGCAAGAAAGTGTTTTTTATATTTCATCTTTATATTCTATAGATAGTCTCAGATCTATCAGGACCAACAGAAATTAATTTTATTGGAACTTCAACAAATTCTTCAATGAACGAAACATAATTATGCAGCTCAATTGGCAACTCCTCATCTTTACTAGTCTTAGAAATATCTTCAGTCCAACCTTTGAAAGACTTGTATATTGGCTTGATATTTCCTGAATTTAGATCAAATGGTAAAGTTTTAGTCTCAACACCATCAATATTATATGATATACAAGCTTCAATGGTTTTAAAACCACTCAAAACATCTGCTTTCATCATATTCAATTCAGTTACACCATTAATAATTATAGAATATTTTAATGCTACCAAATCTAACCATCCGCATCTTCTGTCTCTCCCGGTAGTTGCACCATATTCATTTCCAATATTTCTTATATCTTTCCCTATTTCATTATCTAACTCAGTTGGAAAAGGGCCAGATCCTACCCTAGTTGTATAAGCCTTAAATATCCCAATAACCTTCTTTATTTTGTTAGGAGCTACGCCAAGACCAGAACATGCTCCTGACACAGTAGTGTTTGATGATGTGACAAATGGATAAGTTCCAAAATCTATATCTAGCAGTGATCCTTGTGCTCCTTCTGCAAGAATTTTTTTTCCTGAGCTTATTGAGCTATTTAAAAAATCTTCACTATCAATGAAATCAAATTTTTTTAATATTTCAATACTATTCATAAAATCATCTTCCAATTTATTTAAATCTAAGTCAACCTTTATGCTAAAATTTGATAAAATGGTTAAATGCTTATCTCGAAGAGTGTTGTACTTATCTGTCCAATTATCACTTTTTAAGTCACCAATTCTTATTCCATTTCTTCCTGTCTTATCCATATATGTAGGTCCAATCCCTTTTAATGTTGAACCAATCTTCTTTTTCCCTTTTGATGCTTCTGAGGATGCATCTATCATTTTATGGGTAGGGAGAATAATATGAGCCCTATTTGATATTAAAAGTTTACTATTTATATCAATATTAAATTTTTGTAATCCATTGATTTCATTTTTAAAAATTACAGGATCAATTACCACTCCATTGCCTATTAAATTAACAGCATTTTTATTAAAAATTCCAGAAGGAATTGTGTGTAAAACATGTTTATGTCCATCAAATTCAATTGTATGTCCAGCATTTGGTCCACCTTGAAATCTCGCAATTATATCATATGAACTTGTAATTGCATCAACAATTTTACCTTTTCCTTCATCACCCCATTGAAGGCCTAGAAGAACATCTAAAGACATATTTATTTATTTTTTTTAGTTGTAGCGTATAATACTAGCGAATGCTCACTGACATCAACGTTAAATATTTCTTCAATATTTTTTTTAATTAACTGAATTCTTGGGTCACAAAATTCTTTTACTTCACCAGTATCTGTTACGATAAGATGATCATGTTGATTATTAAAAAAACACTTTTCAAATTGAGAGTGAGACTCTCCAAATTGATGCTTTCTAACAAGTCCACATTC
Source organism: uncultured Flavobacteriaceae bacterium (assembly GCA_964437815.1). GTDB lineage: Bacteria > Bacteroidota > Bacteroidia > Flavobacteriales > Flavobacteriaceae > Marisimplicoccus. The sequence continues at coordinate 2,585 of CAYTIE010000006.1, read as the reverse complement.
TAGGAGTAATTCAATTGTATTATAAAGAGTTGCTCTACTTACTCGATAATTTTTTTTATTCATCTTTTCATATAAAGAATCAATATCAAAATGACCATCAATAGAATATATTTCATTTAAAATCTTATATCTTTCGGGTGTTTTTCTTTGATTATTTGAATTTAGAAATTCTGTAAAAACATTTGACACAATTTCATTTTTATCTTTTTTTGCTTCCATCATATTTTATTCTTTTTAATTTCTTGAAACTTTATCAATACCGTCAATTTTTTTTAAACTCTTTAATAACTTATTTAAAATTACTTTGTTTTTTACCTCTAAGCTTATAGTGCCTGTGAAAAAGCCATCATTTGATTCAAATGATAGTTTATTCATGTTCACATTCATTAAACCAGAAATAGTAGCCGCAATTTGACTAATAATTCCTATATCATCAATACCTGTTAGACTTATTTTAGTATTAAATTCATGAGATTGAGAGTCAATCCATTTAGCAGAGATTATACGATAAGCATAATTCGATCTTAATGAAATTGAATTAGGACAATCTTTTTTATGTACTTTAATTCCATCACTAACAGAAACAAACCCAAAAACAGGATCTCCTGGTATTGGGTCACAACAATTTGCCATAGAATATTTTAATGATTCTTGATCTTTTCCAAATATAAGTTTATCGAACTTAATAGAGTGTTCAATTTCATTAATTTTATCAACTTTTTTGTTGTTTGATCCAATACGTCTTCTAATAAATCCGATGAATGAACTATTGTAGTTAGATACAAATTGTTTTATTTGTTTATTATCAATTTTTCCAATTCCAACATTATAAAAAAGATCATTACTAGCGTTAATTTTAAAAAATTTCATTATATGACCAGAAACTTTATCATCAAGTTTAATCTTAAATTGTTTTAATTTCCTTTTTAGGATTTGTTTTCCCTCAATAGCAATTCTCTTTTTTTCAATGTTTAAAGATGATTTAATTTTTGATTTTGCTTTTGATGTAACAACAAAATCAAGCCAATTAACAGTTGGTTTGACATTTTCTGATGTCATTATATCAACCTGGTCACCACTTTTAAGTATATGGCTTAATGGGACAAGTTTTCCATTAACTCTTGCTCCTCTTGTTTTAGTTCCTATATCTGTATGGACATGGAAAGCAAAATCAAGCGCTGTAGAACCACTTTTTATTGATTTAAGATCTCCTTGTGGAGTGAAGACATAAATTTCTTTTGAATAAAAATTCAGTTTAAAGTCTTCAACAAAGTCAATTGCATGTTGAGAATCATCAATCAATACATCTTGAAGTTTATTTAACCAAACATCAACTTCTTTTTGTTTTGTTTCTCCATGCTTGTAATTATAATGAGCGGCATATCCTTTCTCAGCAATTTCATCCATTCGTTCAGACCTAATTTGAATTTCTACCCATCTATTTTCTGGTCCAATTACAGTTAAATGAAGTGCCTCATATCCATTAACTTTAGGATATGTAATCCAGTCTTTAAGTCTAGCAGGGTTTGGGGTAAAGTGATCTGAAATTATTGAATATATCTTCCATGCGATAAACTTTTCATCCTTTTTTGATGATTTATAAATAATTCTAATTGCAAATCTATCATATACTTCATTAAATGAAATATTCTTTTTTTGCATTTTGTTATTTATAGAATATATAGACTTATTTCTACCCTTTATTGAATATTTTATTTTTTGATTATCTAAGTTTTGTATAATTAAATTTTTAAAGGATTCTATATATTTCTCTTGACTTTGTTTGCTTTTATCAAATTTTCCTTTTATGCTTTTATATATTTTAGGATTAATAGTTTTTAAGCTAAGATCTTCAAGCTCATTTTTTAAATTAAATAACCCTACTCTATGAGCTAATGGTGCATATATATAGAGTGATTCAGAGGCAATTTTCTCTTTTTTTATATCATTTAGATATTCAATAGTTCTCATATTATGAAGTCTATCTGCAATTTTGATAAGAATAACTCTTATATCATTATGAAGAGTTAAAAGCATTCGTCTATAATTTTCAGCTTGAACTGAATGGTCTTTACTCTTGCTAAGAGTAGATATTTTGGTTAAACCATCCACTATTTTAGCTATATTTTTACCTACAGCTTTTTTAATATCTTTAGCGGTCAGTTTAGTATCTTCAACAACGTCATGAAGAAGTGCAGCAGATATAGAATCACAATCAAGTCCAATATTATGACTTACAATCTTTGCAACTCCAAGAGGATGATATATATATGGTTCTCCAGATTTTCTTAGTTGACCATCATGAGCATTGTATGCAATTATAAGAGAATCCTTAATAATCTCTTTTTCATTTTCATTTAGTTTTTGGTAACTTCCTTCAACTAAATCAATATAAAGATTATTTATTTCTCTTGGTAATATTTTATCTTCAACCAACATATATTTCTAAAATTACAAATAATAATTTCAGATAAAAAATTATCTATTCTACGATAAATTAATTTGAAAATTTATTAGAATATCTTTTCCAAAGCATAGTCTGATGAGTCTCAAGACTAATTGCCCTTCCTGATATATAAGCTTTT
>CAYTIE010000005.1:0-58327 GCA_964437815.1 uncultured Flavobacteriaceae bacterium | reverse complement strand
ACCAGTACTAATAGCTCAATTGGCTTGATTTATGCACTGAAAAAAATTTTTATATTAAACAGATATTAATATTAAGGCTGAAATAATAGCCAATGAATTGACCATTATTTTGTAAGTTTTGCTTTCGAGATAATGATTAATAAGATTTCCCAATATTACTCCAATAATTAAAGCTATAACTAGTTTGTAATTGCTTGGAAATACAAACTTATCGTAAAAAATTATTGTTGTTAAAAAATATTGAAACATTGCAAGTACAAAATAAAAAAATGAAGTATTTAATCTAGCATAATTTTTTTTATTATTAGCTGATAGCGCCAAGGACATTAGTGTGCCGCCTGAGTTAGTCAACCCATGAATTATTCCAACAATAGATAGAATAGATATTCTAAAAAAATTTATTCTAAACTTAATTTTGTCTTTTAATATTACCAAAGCTATTGAAAAAAATATAACGAAAGCAACTAATAATTTAAAATTTAAATAGTTATTAAATAATTTTAAAATTATTAATCCAGCAAATATAGATGGAATACATATAATAAAAAATTTTTTTAATTCTTTGTATGTACTTTTGTCTAAAGACTTATTTGAAAAATTTATTATCAATAAGTTTAATAAGCTGGTGATAATTGATATTGGTAAAAGAATAAAGAATATTTCTACAATATTAAATTTTAGAATAAGTAAAAATGGCGTTCCAAGAACTAGCACACCAACACCTATAATTGATTGAAAGATAATGATAGTACAGAAATAACCTAAAATTAGATAATTTTCGAGCATAAAGTATTGGTCAAATAATATTAAATATATATAGATATCAATTTATTATGGAAAGTAAAATAATATGGTTCACAGGCCTATCGGGTTCAGGAAAGTCAACTCTCTCAAATTATGTATCAAAAAAATTAAAAAATAAGAAATTTAGAGTAAAAAAAATAGATGGTGATTTATTTAGAAAAAAAAATAAAACTGCCAAGTTTAACAAAAGTTCAATTATTAAAAATAATTTATCTGTTATAAATTATATTGATAAGATCAAAGAAAAGTATGATTTTATTTTTGTATCGGTAATTTCTCCACTAAAAAAAACAAGAACATTTGCATGTAAAAAATTTAAAAAAAATTATTATGAAGTTTATACAAAATGTAATTTAAAGGAATTAATAAACAGAGACACTAAAAATTTATATGAAAAAGCTAAAAGAAACATCATTAATGACTTAATAGGTTTCAATTCAACTATTAATTATGAAAGAACTAATTATAAAAAAATTGTTGTGAATACCGCTAAAGAAACTGTAAAAGAATCAGCAAATAAAATAATAAAAAAAATATATTTATAAATTTAAAATAATGTCCAAATTTAATTGGAAAAAAAAAACTGCGATATTTATAGGAAGATTTCAACCATTTCATGATGGTCATAAAAAAATTTTTCAAAATGTTTTAAAAAGAAATAAGCAAGTATGTATTCTTGTAATGGACTCATACAAAGTTAATAAAAAAAATCCTTTTAAATTTGATTATGTTAAGAAAAAGATAAAAATAGCCCTTAAAAATTATAAAAACAAATATATTATCAAAAAAATTCCAGTTGTATCTGAGGTTGTTTATGGCAGAAAAGTTGGTTACAAAATTCGAAAAATTAAATTAGCAAAAGAAATAGAAAATATTTCAGCTACCAAGATTAGAAAAAAAAATTTTTATAAATGAAAAAAAAAATAATTTGTACAATTGGGCCTTCTTCATCAAATAAAAAAGTATTGTCCGGTCTCAAAAAAAATGGTGTAGATATATTTAGAATTAATCTATCTCACACTAGCCTAAGCCAATTACCTGGAAAAATAAATTTATTGAAAAAAAATAAAATTAAAAATATATGCATTGATACTGAAGGTGCCCAAGTTAGAACCACAAAAGTAAAAAAAAGTATTTTTTTTAAAAAGAATAAAAAAATTAAAATTTACATTAAAGACAATGTTTGTAATAAAGATAATATTTTTCTATACCCTAATTTTAATTTGATGTCTGTTAAAACGGAAAGTAAAATTTTTATTGGGTTTGATAATTTAGAAATTAAAGTTGTGCAAAAAAATTTAAAGAAAAAATTTTTAATTGGAAAAGTTGTAAATGATGGTTTGCTAGAATCTAATAAATCTGTACATTTTAGCTGCAAGATTAAACTACCTCCTTTGACTGAAAAAGATATTCATGCAATTAAATATTCAGTTAAAAGAAGCATTAAAATTTTTGCAATGTCTTTCGTAAATGAATTTAAAGATTTGATAGAAATAAGAAAACTTATTGGGAAAAATTCATTTCTAATATCTAAAATAGAAACTGATAATTCTATTAAAAACCTTAAAACTATTTTAAAAAAATCGAATGCACTATTAATTGATAGAGGTGATTTGTCCAGATATGTAAGAATTGAAAAAATACCTTTGGCACAAAGATATATATGCAATATGGCAATATCAAAAAAGGTGCCAGTTTATGTTGCAACCAATCTACTTGAAAGTATGGTAAAAAATACTCAACCAACTAGGGCTGAGAGTAATGATATTTTTACTACTTTAGAAAATGGAGCGGCCGGTTTAGTTTTAGCTGCTGAGTCTGCAATTGGAAAATACCCAATCTTATCAGCTAAATTTTTAAGAGATTGTATAAATGTTTTTTTTCAAAAAAAAAAAATATCTAAACGTAATTTTTTATAAATATAATGAAAAAAAATATTGATGTTTCAAAATTGCCAATTGTTATGATCGGGTCGTTTGGTCATGCGGGTATAGACTGGGTGCACAGTCTTTTAGACAGTCATCCACAAGTATTATTGATGCCAGCATTTAGTTTTTTTAGAACTTTAGAAAGAATTAGAAGAGGAAATAAATTTAATATAAGTAAAGCAAAAAATGATGAAATTGCAAAAATTTTTTCAGATACATTTTATTTGGATAAAGCTTATCAATTAAAAAGAAGAAAATTTATTAACGATGAAAATCAAAGAAAAGTTTTTGAAAATTCATTATTTGATTATTTAGAAAATTCAAAAGAAGTTAATATTAAAAAGAAACTTTTTTTTGGAATTCACCATGCTTTTGCAAAAATTCATAATATTGATTTAGATAAAAAAAAAATAATAATAACTCATGAACATGTTTGTTGGCACTGTTCAGAATATGAGAAAATATTTAATAGCAAATTTATAATTATTTTTCGAGATCCAAGAGCTACTTTAGCAGGCGGTATTTTGAGAATGAGAAATTCAAATCAAGATAAAAAAATCAATTCATTTCAGCTTGATACAATGCTTTTGAGCATGAATTCTGCATATAATTTTTTAAAAAAAGACAAACAAAAAAAGTTCATTTATCCATTAGTGAATGAAGTAATGGTTCAAGATCTTAAAAATGAAATGATTAATTTAGCTGAATGGCTTGAAATTGATTATTTTGATAGCATGACAAAGCAGACATTCATGAACAAAGAATGGTTGGGGGAGTCAGCATATTTAGCAAAAGATGAGCTCGACGAAAAAGCACCAAATAACTTTTATCATCCATCGGAAGTAGAAAAAAGATGGAGATCTATTTTATCATTAAATGAAATTTTATTTATTGAAGTAATTTATCGCAATATGATGAAACAATTTCATTTCAAAAAAGATAACAATTTAAACTATATTAAAATAATTAAGGGTTATTTTTCTTTTTACTTTTTACATCAACATCAACAAAAATATTATTTTAATCGCTATATTGTAACATTAAGGAATTTACTAAGAAGACTATCTATTTTACTTTTAGGAGAAAAAACTAAGTATTTTTTTAGTTTTAAGTGATCAAATCATATTTTGATATTAATACTTTGACATAACATATTTTTGGATTTAATTGTTCAAATATTGAACAATGGAAAATAAACAAGATCATTTTAACATTTTAAGAATATAAATAATGCTCAATGCGGCTTTGACTTATCAAAAAGATTTAAGATTATCTTTAAAATTCTTGGTACATCAAATATTCAAGAATTAGATTTATATCTAAAAAATATGAAAATTCAGGCAAATTTAGAAAACAGTTTTAAAAAATTAGGAATTAATGTTCATTCTTCTATTTCAAGAATACTTTTAGGCATAAACAATCAAAGACTATTGAATAATCCTATAAAAATAGATAATGAAATTGTGAAAAAAGTTATTTTAGAAAAAGAAAATAATTAGCTCAAATAATAAACATGATAAAAAGTAGGTTTTTTTGCTAATCTAAACTTTTAGATAATAATGTTATTATTATAAAAATGGAAAATACGACATCTCCAATAGGAAAAACAAAATTTATATTATCAAAAAAACTTATTAATTTATATTTATTTTACGTATTAGTATCTATTATCTCAGTTTTCGTAGAAGTAATTGGCATATCATCAGTTTCAATATTTATATCTTTTTTAATAAGCGAAAATACAAATTTTATAATTGATATTAATGAAATATTAAAGAATTTAGATATTAAGATTTTAGAAAATAAAAAAGATTTTAAAAATTACTATTTCATATTTGTCTTCCTTATAATTTTATTTAAGTTTCTATTTTCAATATTGATTTTATTTCTTGAAGCAAAGCTAGGTAAGGATACTCACTTATATTTAAAAAATAAATTTTTTAATCATTATATTAATTTAGATTATGTAGAGTATGTAAAATATAATTTAGCACATATTCAGAGAAATATTGAGATAGAGTCGAATACAATTAATAGTTATTTCCATGGAGGTGTTCGAACAATAAAAAATGTATTTTTATTTTTATTTTTTATTATTGTTTTATCCTTAGCAAATTTTAAAATAACGTTGCTAATTTTTGGTGTGTTATTTTTAATGATTTTTTCTTTTTTTAGCACAATAAAAAAATGGGTAAAAAAGAATAGTGAGGAAATGATTTTCTTTAGGGGCAAAACTACCCAATGGGTACTACAAGCAGCTAGGTCAATTATAGATATAAAATTTTTAAATTTAGAAAGTAAAATCTCAAAAGAATTTGACATCAATACAGAAAAAGTAGAAACAAGATCTGCTAAAAATAGAATCTATGGTGGATTACCATCAAGCCTATTTGAATTAATTGGCTTAATTTTTATAACTACTTTGATTATAATCTTATATAACAACAATTTATTAAATCATTATTTTCCACTTATAACATTATACCTTATTACTTTTGCTAGATTATTACCATCTGCTATTGCAATATCATCTTCAATTGTAATTTTAAGACATGGTCAAGTTTCTTTAGATTACATGATTGATGAGCTTAAAAGTAATAAAATTAAAGAAAATAAAGTAAAAAAATTGAATATAATAAATTTTCAAAACGAAATTAAACTAGATAATATAAATTTTAGATACAAAAATAATTCAAAAGAAATAATTAAAAATTATAATCTTTCAATAAAAAAAGGCTCATTGATATCTTTCACAGGTTCATCTGGTACAGGCAAATCAACAATATTAAAATTAATATCAGGTTTGCTTAAACCGGACACCGGAAATATAATAGTCGATGGACAAAACATAAATAAGGATTTACTTTGTTGGAGAAGCCGGATTGGTTATCTTTCTCAAAATATTTATCTAATAGATGATACAATTAAAAAAAATATAACATTACTTGATCAAAATATAGATTATGAAAATTATAATAATGCAATAAAAAGTTGTAGTCTTGAACAATTTATAAAAAATCTTGATGATAAAGACAACACAGTAGTTGGTGATGATGCAAGTTTTATATCTGGAGGACAAAAACAAAGAATAGCATTGGCGAGAATACTATATTTAAATAGAGACATAATAGTATTAGATGAATTTACAAATAATCTAGATAAACAAACTGCGTCCGATATTTTTGAGCAATTATTGACCAAGTACAAAGGAAAAAAAACAATTATATTTGCTACGCACGACGTTGAGCTTGCAAAATTAAGCGACGAAAATCACATTTTTTAAATTTTTGATGGATAAAAATAAAATTTTAATTACCACAAATCTTAAAGATACATGGGGTAGTGCCAGGGAAGCAGTATTCACTGGAGAATGGTGTATTAATTATAAAGACGATATTCCCTACAAAAAATATTATATAGAAAAGGATATTTTTAGGAGTAGAGATAAACTTTATGATGATTATTTATACTTAGACAATTTTTATCAAAAATACATTATTTCGTTTTCTGAGGCATTAAACAAATACCACAATACAAATTATAGTAATAAATTTTGGAAAATATATTTAGGTATATGGTTGAGAAATTTTTTAGAGCTATCATATGCACACTACAAAATTATTAAAAATTTAATTGAATTAAAAAAACCAGACTATTCAATTATAAGAAAATTTGAAACTAACCATTTTTTTATTAAAAACTATAAAGTTTATATTCAATGTATGCCAACAGACAGCTGGAGACATTATTTACAGTCCGAAATTTTAGCTAATTTAAAAAATAAAATTAATATAGAAAATATTTATCCTGAAGACGATAAAATTTATTTTGAATATAGTAAAAATAAAATAAAAAAAAACATTATAAATGAGGGCTTTAAGAAAATATATTCTAAATTATTTCATAAAAAAATAACTAATTCAGAATATTTAATTAAAAAAACCTACTTAAGTACTAAAGATGAGAATATTTTAAATTTTAAATTAAATAGCTTTCCTCCATTTGTAGATTCAAGCTTAGATTTTAAATGTAAGAAATTTTCTAGAGAAAACTTTAAAGTGTTTCATAAATCAAACAATGAATTTGAAGAAATTATTAATAAAATAATTTTAAAATTTATACCCTCAACATATTTAGAAAATTTTGAAGAACTTAATTCAATATTATCCAAAATCCCAATGCCAGCAAAACCTAGAGTTATATTTAGTGTACATTTACTTAATGATGAAATCTTATCATTATATTCTGCTTTAAAAATTGAAAAATACAAAACAAAATTCGTATACGGACAGCATGGAGGTGTATATGGTCAATATAAATTTTCTACCCAAGAAGACCATGAATTAGAGTTATCAGAAAAATATATAACATGGGGATGGGAGAAATATAAAAAAAATATTGCATTCGGATTTATTAAGGAAAATTATAATTATAAAAACTTTAATCAAAATCAAATACTAATAATTTTAAGACAAAATAAAATTTTTTACCAAAGATTGAATTCAGGTGTATGGGTAAGTCACTACGATTATATGGATTTTTTAATAAATTTTTTTAATAAAATTAAAGAAAAAGATTTTTTGAAAGATGTACTTGTTAGATTACATGCTAGGAGATATGCACAATTTGATGAAAGAGAAATTTTAAATGATCAAATAAAAAATTTAAAAATTGATGATGGCTCTACATCAATTAAAAAACTTATTAATAAATCAAACTTAGTAATTAATACTTATATTTCTTCAGGTTACTTAGAATTGGCTGCAAACAATATTCCGAATATCTTATTCACGCAATCCTACAAAGATATTTTAAGTGATGAAAGCATAAAAATTTTTGATGAATTAAAAATAAATAATATGTATTTTGATGATGCTGAGGAGTTAAGGGAATTTTTATCAAAAAACCATCTTTCAATACAAAAATGGTGGTTTTCTGATAATATTCAGAACTGTAGAAAAAAATTATGTAATAATTTTGCAAAAATTAAAGCAAATAAAATTAATAGTTTAACCAAAATAATTTATGATGTTGGAAATAATTGATTAATGATTATTTCTTTTGTAATGACCATCTTTCAAAATCTCCTGTAATGCCTTCTTTAATTAGCCTTGCATCTCTATTTAAGGATAAAAAATTATCAATAAAAATCCTTGGACCGGGAAATTTGAGAGAATAGTACTCATCTAAAAATAGTTTTCCACCTTTTACTAGATTTGGCCAGAAATGTTCTAAAGATATTTTGTAACCATCATATAGGTCACAATCAATTAATCCTGCACTAATCTTTTTTGGAATATTATTAGATTTAATCATTGTATTTTTAAAGTCTCCCTTAACTATTTTAATATTTTTTAGATTAAAATAATTAATTTTTCTTTTTATATAGTTTATGCTTGTATTTTTGAAGTTTGTAGAGCCAGATATATTGTTAGCTGTGATATTTTTTTTCTTAATTCTAGAATGATATTTTTTCAACTTTAAAATTTCTTTAAAATGATTTTTACTAATTTGTTCACTTTTTCTTAATTCTTTAAACTTTTTAATATTATCAAACTTTGAAATTTTAGGAAATCCGATAAAACTATCATAACCATATACAATTTTTTTTAATTTATTATCTTCAAGAATAAGACCAGTTGTTATCAAACTTTTGGCTCTATACACACCAGCCTCTATTACATCGCCATCTAGTCTTTTGAATTTTTTAGAATTTAAAAATTTAAAATAATAGAAAAGATTATTTTTTTCTTTGATATTAAAGATTTCTAAATAACTAAATTCCCATTTCTTTAATTTTTTAAAATTTAATTTCATTTTATTTTATCTAAATATTTATTATTAACATTAAAGGAAATGGTATATACAAATATTATAAAAAATCTATTTTAAGTATGCTTAATATACATAATTTGCCAGTTTATATGTTAGGATCATTTGGTCATGCTGGAATAGACTGGACTCATAGCCTTTTAGATAATCATAAACAAATTCTATTAATGCCAGCATTTAGTTTTTTTAGAACACTTTACAAATTTTACGAAATGATCTAAGAAGATCACTTATACTTATTTTTAAAGAAAAAATTGCTAACATTTTTAAATTCAAATAATTTATGAAGATACTAGTAACTGGATCTGCAGGATTCGTCGGATATCACGTATCAAAATTACTTCTTAAACACAAATATACTGTAATAGGTATTGATAATTTAAATAATTATTATGATGTTAATCTTAAAAAAAGAAGATTACAAAATCTAAAACAAAATAAAGGTAAATTTATTTTTTATAAAACTGATTTAACAAATTATAAATTCTTAGAAAAAATTTTTAAAAAACATAAACCAAAAAAAATAATTAACTTGGCTGCTCAAGCTGGTGTTAGATACTCACTAATAAATCCAAAAGCTTATATAAATACCAATTTATTAGGATTTTTTAATTTAATTGAATTATCAAAAGAAAATAAAGTAAAGAATTTCGTATATGCAAGTTCAAGTAGCATTTATGGAGCAAATACAAAACTCCCTTTCAGAGAAGATAGAATTGCTGATCATCCTATTCAACTTTACGCAGCCACAAAAAGATCAAATGAATTAATTGCACATGCCTACAGCTCTATTCATGGATTGCCAACTGTAGGATTAAGATTTTTTACTGCTTATGGACCTTGGGGCCGGCCTGATCAAGCATTATTTTTATTCACTAAAAATATAATTAAAAACAAACCTATTGAATTGTTTAATTATGGAGATCATTCAAGAGATTTTACTTATATTGATGATATTGCTCAGGCTATTTTACTAGCATTAAAAAAAATTCCAAAAAAAGATTTAAAATGGAATTCTCAATCACCAAATCCAAGTTCAAGTAAATTTCCTTTTAGGATTTATAATATAGGGGGAAATAAAACAATTACATTAATGAAATATATTAAGGTTATAGAAAAATATTTAAACAAAAAAGCTAAAATTAAATTTATGCCCCTACAAAAAGGAGACGTTAAATATGTTTCTTCATCAATAAATAAAATAAAAAAAGAATTAGGATATTATCCTAAAGTATCTGTAGAGGAAGGTGTTAAAAAATTTATAGATTGGTATAAAAATTATTATAATATTAAATGAAACAAAAAATATCAGTTATAGGTGTTGGTTACGTCGGTTTACCCTTAGCTATTAAATTACAAAGTAAAAATTATGTTATTGCATTTGATACAAACGCTAAAAGAATAAAGGAGCTCAAATTAGGATTTGATGTTTTTAAAGATCAACCAAAAAAAGAAATCTTAAAATTTAAACAAATTAAATTTTCAAACAATGACCGTGATATTAAAAATTCTGATTTCTTTATCATAACTGTTCCGACCCCAGTAAATAAAAATAAAAAACCAGATTTAAAACCATTAATTAGCGCAACAAAAATTGTTGGAAAGAATTTAAAGAAAAATTCAATAGTTGTTTATGAATCGACCGTTTACCCTGGTTGCACAGAGGAAATATGCATACCTATACTTGAAAAAAAATCAAATTTAAAATTAAATAAGGATTTTTATTGTGGTTATTCCCCAGAAAGAATAAATGTTGGTGACAATATTCACAAATTAGAAAGTATAAATAAAATTGTTAGTGGCTCTAACAAGATTGCATTAAATAAAATATTTCAACTATACTCCAGCATAATAAAAGCAACAGTTCACAAAGCTGAAACTATTAAAGTAGCAGAAGCTGCAAAAGTGATAGAAAACACCCAAAGGGATTTAAATATTGCTTTAATTAACGAATTATCAATTATTTTTTCTAAATTGAATATAAATACTAATGAAGTTCTAAACGCAGCAGCTACAAAATGGAATTTTATAAGGTATGAACCAGGTTTAGTAGGTGGTCATTGTGTTGGAGTAGATCCTTTTTATCTAACATATAAAGCTGAAAAAATTGGCTATCATCCAAAAGTTATTTTATCAGGAAGAAACATAAACGATAAAATGTCATACCATGTTTTTAAAACTGTATTAAATAAATCGAAAAAACTTAAAATAAATATAAAAAAAAGTAATATTTTGATTATGGGATATAGTTTTAAAGAAAATTGTTCAGATATTAGAAACTCAAAAGTTTCAGATCTTGTAAATTACTTTTTAAAAAAAAAAATATCGGTCAATATTTATGATCCACTTGTCAATATTAAACATTTATCAAAAAAACATCAAAAGATTTACCTATCAAAAATAAATAATAAAAAAAATTATTTTGATATTTTAATACTTGCAGTTCCACATAGAATTTTTATTAATAAATTTTCAAAACTTTTTAAATCTATTATGAAAAAAAATTATTATATATTTGATGTTAAGTCAGCGCTTCCTAAAAATAAATATTTACAAGAAACATTATGATTAAAGGAAATAAAACACCAAAAATATTAGCAGTAATTTTAGCTAGAGGTGGTTCGAAAGGAATACCTAAGAAAAATATATATAAAATAAATCACCATCCATTAATAAGTTATTCTATTGCAGCCGCCCTAAACTCAAAAAATATTGATAAATTAATAGTTTCATCAGACTCAAATGAGATTTTAGATATATCCCAAGATTACGGTGTTGATGCAATAATAAAACGACCTAAAAAGCTTGCTTCAGACAGAACCACTTCAGCAGAGGCCCTTTTCCATGCGGTGAAACAAGCTGAGAAGATATTTAAAAATAAATTTGAATTTATAATCGAATTACCTTGCGTTAGTCCAATGCGTGACAATCAAGATATTGAAAAAGGAATAAAAATTTTAAAAACAAAAAAATATGACTCTGTTGTTAGTTATGTAGAAACTGGAGAAAAACACCCCATTAGATTAAAAAGGATTAAAAATAAAAAAATCACAAACTTTTGCAGGGATTATAAAGAAGCAAGCTGGGGATCTATAAGGCAAGATTTTGAACCATGCTATATACGTAATGGAGCAATTTACGCAATGACAAGAGATTGTATTTTAAATAAAAAAAGTAGATGGGGTCGAAAAAGCTACCCTTTAGTTATGAGTTCTTTAAAATCAATAAATATTGATGAGTACCAAGATCTTCTAATAGCAAAATTGATGATTGAAAATGGTTATTGTAAAAACCTTCCTCAAAAAAAATATAAAGTTCAAACAAATAAATTTAACAAAAAAAAATTAACAATTCTTGTGACTACCCCCATTTATTTTCTTAATGAGTTTAAAAAAAAATTAGAGAAAAGTTTTAATTGTATTTTTGCTTATGGATTGCACTTAAATGAAATTAAACAATTTCTTAAAAAATCAGATTACTGGATTTGTAGTCCAAGCCCAATATATAAAATAGACAAAAAATGTTTAAAGGATAATGAAAATATTAAAGCAATATTTACACCATCCACGGGATCCACTCACATCGATAAAAAATATTTAAACAAAAAAAAAATCAAACTTTTTACATTAAGAGGTCATAGGAATTTAAAAGATATAAAGGCATCTTCAGAATTTACATTTGGATTGATACTTGATTCATTTCGTAATTTAAGCAGAGGCGTAAATACTGTAAAATCAGGGTATTGGAGGCAGCACGAAGCCTTTTTGAGAGGTAACCAATTATATGGAAAGAAATTGGGCATAATTGGTTTTGGTAGAATAGGTGGCAATGTTTATAAATATGCAAAATCATTTGGAATGCATGTTAAAGCATACGATGTAAATAAAAATAAATATTTAAAAAAATTGAAAATATTTAATAAACTAAATAATTTGATTAAATCTTCAGATGCTATTCTAGTAAGTGTTCATTTGGACTCAAAAACTAAAAACATGATTAACGTAAATTTTTTAAACAAAATGAAAAAGAACTCAATTCTAATTAATACCTCAAGGGGCGAAGTTATTAATGAGAATCATTTATTAAAAGCTTTAAAAAACAGGAAAATAAAAAAAGTTATTACTGATGTTTTACATAACGAGCAGACAATGAGTATTGCAAATAACAAAATGGTGCAATATTCAAAAGAAAACGATAATCTGATTATAACACCTCATATGGCGGGTTTGACTTATGAGTCTGAAAATATAGCTTCAGAAATAATTTATAAAAAATTAATTAATGAAATTAATTAAAAGTACAAATCAGTAATATCAGATAAATATTTATAATTTATTTATAATTCCCAGTGTTTTTTGATTACTAAATTCTTTAATGAAATTTTTTAAAAATTTTTTTTTAGACTTTAATTTTGATTGCAGTTTATTATAATTTTTAATTATTTTATTAAGTTTCATGGCTAAATCGTAAGAGTCACTTTTTTTATAAAATAATCCAAATTTTCTGTTTTGTAACAACTCCCTATTACCGCCCGGAACGTCAGATGCTAAAATAAAAAGATTATTATTAATCGCTTGAATTATTGAATTATTACTACCCTCAAAAAAAGAAGTATTAACGAGTATATGTGATTTTAAAAAATATGGCATTGGGTTTTTAACATATTTCTTTAAATATAAATTTACATTTTTATTTTGATTTTTTTTAGCCAATTGTTTTATATTATAATACTCATTGCCATCGCCAAGAATAAATATATTAGCTTTAAAATTTATGAATTTAGTTGAGTTAATAAGATCCTCACATCCTTTTTCTACAGATAGACGGCCTACCCATAACAAATTTATTTTATTATCAAATTTTTTTTTCTTATAATTTTTTATTTTTGAAATTCCGGGTGAATAAATTTGAGCAATATTATTCTTAGAAAAATTATAAATTTCTTTTTTTGTGTAAATTGTATTTGAAATAATATAATCAGCAAATTTATAAATATTAATTATTAAAATTTTAATTATTTTTTTTTTTATGAAATCTTTAAATGAAAAAAATTTAGATAATTCATAAATACAAGTTCTTTCAACGCCAATTACTTTAATTTTTTTAAAAAATATTTTTAATATAATTGAATAAATATTTGCATAATGGTGATTTGAATAAATGATATTTTTTTTGTATTTAATTTTAATTTTTTTTATAATTGAAATAATTTTTGGAAATAAAAAAAA
Organism: uncultured Flavobacteriaceae bacterium; assembly: GCA_964437815.1. Lineage (GTDB taxonomy): Bacteria > Bacteroidota > Bacteroidia > Flavobacteriales > Flavobacteriaceae > Marisimplicoccus. The sequence goes on along the minus strand of CAYTIE010000005.1, from coordinate 44,535 downwards.
AAGACTTTTGTTTTCTAATTGATATAAATTAACCTTTTTATTGAATAAAGTTTTATAGTCACAATTTCCTATACAAATTACAGTAATATTAAATTTATCTTTTCTTAAATAATTGATTAACGAAAATACAGAGTTACCTGCTCCACCAAATTTAAAATTAGGCAATATAATTATTAAGTTTTTTTTTTGTTTCACCTATGAAATTAATTTAATATTTATTTTTTTGAAAAATTTATATTATTGTCTACTATTAAAATATTTTTATATTTATATCTAGTAGTAAGATTTAGATTTTATATTAATTTTAAAGTATAAATCATTATCAATAGCGTTAGCCTAAATTTTGACAGAATTTATTCTTTTAAATTGAAAAATTTAATTTTATAAAAACTTCTATATAAATTATGGTAAATTAAATAATAAACTAGCTTTTGACATTATTTAAATATAATTATGACCTAATTTTTAATGATAAAAAAAAATAACCACTTGCCAGATATATCAGTTATAGTTTGTTCCCACAATCATGGTGCATGGATTGAAAGATGTATTAGAAGTTTGTTAAATCAAAATTTTGTAAAAAAAAATGATTACGAGATCATTCTAATTGACGATAAATCAACTGACTCAACAAAAAGTATTATTAAAAACCTTTCAGAGTTTGAAAATATTAGAATTTATAGTAATAAAAAAAATCTTGGTCTACCTATGTCACTAAATAAAGCCATAAAAATTTCCAAAGGAAGATATGTTACTAGAGTGGACTCAGATGATTATGTTCAAAGAAATTTTCTTTTTTTAAGTAAGCTTTTTTTAGATATGAATAGAGAATACCAGGCTGTTGCAGTTGATTACATTAAAGTTGATAATTTTGAAACTGTTATATCTAAAGAAAACTGTTTTAATAAAGAAATAGCTTGTGGAATAATGTATAGAAAAGAATGTTTAATAAATATTGGTTTATATAATGAAAAATTTAAGATGAGAGAAGGCCATGAAATTAACAAGAGATTTAAAAAAAAATTTAAGATAGGGAGATTAGAATTGCCATTGTACAAGTATAGAATGCATGAAAAAAATAGAACTAAAAATTTAAAAAGAGTTAGTTATTTCGATAAATTATTAAAAAAATAATATGATATTTATTGCGGAAATAGGGATGAATTATAATGGAAATTTGTCATTATGTTATGAGTTAATTAAACAGGCAAAATATTCTGGAGCATCTATAGTGAAATTTCAATTAGGTTGGCGCGACAAACCAGGTGAAATTAATCAACTAGATGAAAAAAAAGTTAAACAACTTTACGATTGGGCTAAATATTTTGAAATAGATATAATGTTTTCAATAATCTCTGATGATGCGTTTAATTTAATAAAAAAATTTCACCCAAACAAAATAAAGATTGCATCTAGAACAATAAAAGAAAACCCAAAACTTGCACAAAAAATTTTAGATTTAAATATAGAAACTTATGCGTCATTAGGAATGATTAAGGAAAAAGATACCTTACCTTTTAATAAAAGAAAAAATTTAAATTATTTGTGGTGTGAGTCTAAATACCCTACTGATAATAAAGATTTAGCAAACTATTTTCCTAAAGTATTTAAGCCTGATCATATTTGTGGGTACAGTGATCACTCAATGGGCGTAGAGATGTGTTTAATTGCAATTGCTAGAGGGGCTATTGTAATTGAAAAACATTTTACTTTAGATAAGTCAGATACAACAATTAGAGATCACGCTCTTTCCGCTACACCAGACGAATTTTTGCAAATTACTAGAATTGGTAAAGATATTTTTAATAAATTAAGATTAAATATTTAAATTAGCTATAATTTAAGACATATAAATAATTATGAAAGTTTTAGGATTAATACCTACAAGAATTGGCTCAACAAGACTTCCTTCTAAACCTCTTTTAAAAATTAATAATATCCCTTTGATTATACATACTTATAAAAGAGCAAAAATGGCAAAATTACTTGATGATGTAATAATTTGTTGTGACGATCAAAAAATAATTGATGTGGCGAAAGAATTTAACTCAAGATCTATTTTGACATCTAAAAAAAATAAAAATGGCACAGAAAGAATTTATGAAGCATATAAAAAAATAAAAAAGAAATATGATTTAATCATTGATATACAAGGTGATGAGCCATTAATTAATCCTAAACACATAGATAAAGTAGTTAGATTCCATAAAAAAAATAAATCATCAGATATAATATTGCCACATATTAAAATTTCTTATGGAGACAATAACAACGTTGTGAAATTACTTACTGATATTTATGACAACGTAATTTATTTATCAAGGGCAAAGTTACCATTAGAATTTAGACAAACTAATAAATATTATAAGAAACATTTATCAATAATATCTTTTAAACCTGAAGCACTTAAGAAGTTTAATTTATTTAATAGAACTTCCTTAGAAAAATCAGAAGATATTGAATTATTAAGAGCTTTAGAAATTGGACTTAAGATAAAAACATTATCTTTGTATGGGGATAGTTTTTCAATAGATGTCTTTAATGATTATAAAAAAGCTATAGAAAAATTTAAAGTTGATAAAATTTCAAAAAAATACAAATAAATATGATAAAGCTTATTATATTTGATTTCGACGGGGTATTAATTGACTCAATTAAAAATATGGAATTTGCTTGGAAAAATACCTGTAATAACTGCAGGATTAAGGTCCCATTTTATAAATATAAAAAATTTATAGGTTTACCTTTTTACAAAATATTATCTAATTTAAAAATAAAAAAGAAAAAATTTCAATCTATTTCAAAAAATTATAATCATTACTCAACAAAAAAAAATAAATTAGTAAAGTTTAAAAAAAAAAATATTAAATTTTTACAAATATTAAAAAAAAAAGGATATGTTCTTGGACTTTTTACCTCAAAAAACAGGAAACGCTCAAATTTAATATTAGGTAAAAATAAAAAATTATTTAAGTATAAAGTATTTCCAAGTAAAAAATTAAAAGGAAAACCATATCCTGATGGGCTCAATAAAATTTTAAATATGGGTTCATTTAAAAAGGAAGAGGCAATTTATCTGGGAGATACCAAATACGATTATTTAAGTGCTAAAAAAGCAAAAATAAAATATATTCATGCGAATTGGGGTTACCAAAAAATAAAAAATAAAAAAGTAGAAAAAATTAATAAACTCTCACATTTAAGAGGTTATTTAAATAGTGAAAAGTAAATTTCAGAAAATTATCCAATCTTATCAAAAAGCTCAAAAAGAATATATCAAAGGATTTAAAAGTGATCATTGGGAAAGAGGTTATAAAAAAAGAAATCATTTATTAAAATTTAAAAACTTAAAAAATTTTAGAAATAATTCTCTAAGTTTTGGACTTGACACTAGAGTAGGAAGTTTAAAAAATCAAAAATTATTATATGAAGAAATTAAAAAAAAATATGGATTTGATTTTGTAAATCAGCATCTATCAGAAAAAAATGTAGGTAAACTCAAAAACTGTTTAAAAATTGACGAAAAATATATAGATCCAAACTGTTTATTTCATATCGATTGTACTAAAGAAATTACAAATTGTATAAATAAAAAAAAAATTGAAGTTAAAAATATTTGTGAAATTGGCGCTGGATTTGGAAGTATGAGCAGATTATTGATAAATGCATTTAAAACTTCAAAAATAATTATTATAGATTTACCAGAAGCAAATTTTTTATGTAGTTATTTTTTACTAAAACACTTCCCTAAAAAAAATTTTTTATTTTATTCTGATATAAAAGATGGATTTATTAATCAACAAATAATAAGGGATTATAATATAATAATTTTACCTGCATGGATAAAATTAGAAAATTTGGAAATTGACATATTTGCAAATGTTAGATCATTTATGGAAATGGATTTTAACATAATTAAAAATTACTTTGACACCATCCAGAATTTGGTTTCTAAAAAAGGAATTTTTCTTAATATAAATAGATATGACAAAAGAACAGTGGGATATCCTATTAAATTTGACAATTATCCTTACGATAAAAATTGGTCAGTTCTTGTTTCAAAACCCACTTGGACTGACACAAATACTCATACACTTATAACCCAAAGAGATTTCGAAATTTCAAACATTTATAAAGAACTAAAGAGGATAAGATATTTAAGAATAATAAATTATTTTAAGTTTAACAAAAATTTAATTAAAAACATCCTTCCCAGTAAGGTTTTTTTATATTTGCAGAAAATGAAACATAAAATTTTAAAAAATTAATCGATGAAAAAATTAATAATTGTAGATTTAAGTAAAAATTATGATTTTAATTTAAATAGTTGTAATTATATATTAATTAACAGAGGACTTGTTAAGTTTAGCAATTCAATAAAATTAAACTTTAATATAAATAAAGAGCAAAAGTTATTAGCAGATTTTAAAAAAAAAATTAAAAAATTTTTTTTTAAAATAAATATTAAGCTTAAGAAAAGTTTATCTTATATTGACCCATTAGAACTTGAATTTTTTAACTTAAGAAATGATAAGTATGGATACCTGGATAAGATGTTTGTTTTTTATTGTTTAAAAAAAAAAGAATTTCATAAAAAATTTAAAGTTGAAGTTTTGACAGATAATCAATCTGGCAATGAAATATTCAACGATATATTTGGTAGTAAAACAAAAGTTCAAATTTTGGGTCAAAAAAATAATTTCACAAATGAAACATCTTTTTTATTTTTGAAGTATATAAAATTTATTTTGAAAGCAATGTATTTTATTTTGTTAAATAATTTAATTTTAAAAAATTTTTTTTTACCCGAAAATGAAGATGTTTTTTTTAGTTTGTTTCCCTATTTCTTTAAAGACAATAATATAAATCTTTATGGTACCGAAAAAAAAAATTACTTAAATTTTTCTTTAACAGATGAAACACATTTAAATTTAAAACCAAAGAACTTTTATAGTCATCTCATAAAATTATCGAAAAATGAAAAAATTTTTTCAATTGAAAGGAACATTTCTTTTATTGATTTAATTTTATCTATAAAAAAATTTTATTTTGAAAAGAAAAAAATTATGTGTTTATCTAAAAAAAATTTCCATTTTCAAGGTATTAATTGCTACTCATTTCTATTCCCACATATTTCAACATCCTTTTTAAATAGAGCAAAATTATTTATTTATGAGCCATCATTAGAAAATTTATATAATAAATATAAGCCAATTAATTTTCACTATTTTTTATTCGAGTACAACTTTGGATTTTTTTTAAAGAACAAGTTAAAAAAAATTAAAAAATTTATTGGATATCAGCATGGTATTTATACTAAAAATTTAATGTGGCTTTATTTGTTTGACTATCTTAATCAAACTAAATTTTTTCCTCACAAAATTATCTGCAATAGGAAAAAAAGCTTAAATGTATATAAGAAACACAATAAAAACGTAATTTTAACTAAGAAAATTAATAATTTTAATTTAAAAATTAATATTTCAAATAAAAAAAATGAAAAAAATATACTAGTTTTTTTAGGACAGCATGACATTGATGACTCTTTACATTATTTTTTAAATAATAAGGAATTTATAAATAAAAAAATATTTTTAAAACTACATCCTAATAATAAAAAATTAATTAAATTTAAATCAAAAAATTTTTATTTTATCAATGAATTAAATAAATTAAAAAAATATAAAGTTTTTTTATCACCGACAACTACTTTGATTTATGATTTTAAAGAAAAAAAAATTAAATTTAATTTAATCAAATTCAATTATAAAATTAACTTATGGAGTTAATTTTTTGAGTAAATATCTGTATCTATAGACTGTTTCAATAATTAACGAAAATAAAAATGTTGCTATTACGGTATTTCCAAAAAACGGAATAGCGAGAATGTAACATGCAATTAAACCTTCAAGATTATATCCATAGGATCCATTTAACCAAACTCCAAAATTAGTGATAATAAAAAATAATATCACACCTGTAAATGAGCCAAGTATTCTTTTAAAAGTATTTCCATAAATATATTTTGATAATAATCCTACAATCAGTACGCTTCCCCAAGTAAAAAATGTGGTAGAATGCAATCCAATTATTAGATCAGTTATTACAAAACTTATTAATAAAGCAGGGATATATCTTATGCCTAAAATTGCTGGCACATAAAAACTTAAAGCTAATAAACTTGTAAAATTCGGTGGGTGAGGAATAAACCGACTAGCCCCCAAAGCTAATAATATGCCTAAAGTTATTTTTATATAATTAATCATACTATCATATTATTAAAAAATCTTTCTAAAACCAAATCTTATTTGTCTTCCATCCTGCTGATATGTTGCGGGTCTTTCATATCTTTCATTAAGGAGATTAGAGAAATTTAATGAAAAAACATTACCCGACAAATTTTTTGAGATAGACATATTAACTATATCTGTACTTTTCATTTTTATTCTACCTCCTGCACTATTAACATCTACATGCTGTGTTGTAAATTTATAATTTATATTTAAATCCAAGGCTCCAAAAAAATCATTTAAAAAACTCTTTTTATAAATTGATCCGTACGATAAATCTGGTCTTCTTAATTGTGATTGGCCATCAGTTTTTTTGCTTTTTGAAAAATTACTAAAAATTGAAAAACTTTGATCATCACCTTTTAATACCAAATTAGTTTCAACACCTTCTTGATTAAGATCTATTATTTTATTTTCAGAAGCAGTATAAGAACCATTATCTTCAATACGGTCTAAAATTGTAGTTTTGTATGCTGTCAAATTGAATTTTAGGTTTTTTAAAATAATGTATTCTCCTGTAATTTCATTAGTTTTACTTTTTTCAGGATTCAGGCCTGTATTTCCTTTGTATCCATAATTATTTGAACCATATAGTTCATACAAACTTGGATTTCTTAATCCAGTAGAATGTGTTGCTCCAAATTTAAATTTATTAATTTTTTTAGTGAAATTTATTTTATATGTTTGATTTCCACCAGTTGTATTATGGTCATCTAATCTTCCATAAAAAGATAAAATAGAATTTTCATTAAATTTAAAACCTGTATTTGCAAAAAAACCTAAATCCTTTATATGACCTTTAGTTGACTGCGTATAAGACCCTCTATTTTCGAAAGATCCCCAATCATATTTGTATTCACTACCGAAGCCAAAAGATATTCTATCAGAATGTTTAACTTTCCTTTCTGCTTTTGCAACAAGTGATTTACTTTCATATTCATCGAGATTTCCACTTTCTTTATAATTACGATCATAGTTGTGATAATGAAACACAAACTTATCCTCAGTGCTGTGTGATATACGTTCAAAACTATTTTGTATAGCATACATTTTATTGTCACTCACATAACCACTTTCGTTGGTACTACTGCTATCGTAATCTGATTTAGTTTTCCTAGAATATATTGTGGATTTAAATTTTAAATTATCGTTTATCCATTTTGCAATATTAATATTTGCTTGATAATTTTTTGTACCATCATTTTCTGAACCTCCAGCTTTCGCACTATTAGTGTTGCTTTGATTAGAAGAGCCTTTAAGATTTAAATGCCATCCATTATCAGTTATTTTTGTATAATTTCCATTTATAGAATTATTTTTTCCATTAAAACCGTTTAGACTCCCACTATTTATATAATCTATATCTGTTATTAAATTTACTGCACCACCAATTGCACTTGGACCAAAATGTGCGCCACTTGCGCCTTTATATATTTCTATCTGTTGAATCGTTTGTAAAAAATCTTGTCCAAAATCATGCAATCCGTCAGTCACAGACTGATCATTGATTGGTATTCCATTTAATAAAACTAAAGTGTGGTTTGACTCAGACCCTCTTGTAAAAACAGAAGTCTTTTGTCCCGTAGGACCATCTTGATATACACTTAAACCTGAAATTAATTTTAAAATACTAGCTAAATCTTTAGCACCAGAATTATCAATATCTACTTTGGTAATTATAATTTTTTTTACACCTTCTGATGAATAAGTAGATGTATTGGATGTTTTCGAAAGTGTAACGCAGGGCACCCCATCCTTATTGTTCCACTCACAATTTTCTAAAATTTCTGCTCTTAACGATGAAACAAATAAAAAAATAAATATAAATATCTTTAAATACAGCATACAAAATACTTCCCAAATACAATGCCACTGTAAATTTTTCTTTGAGGAACTAGACTTTTCCTGGCCTTCATTCAACAGCGGACTACGTCGGGTGGCGCTCGGACTCAATTCGGTTACCGTTGCAGGAACAGTCTATGAATTTCACATAGTTCCCCACCTATATTTCAACGTAATTAATCTTATAAAAAAAAACTTTAAAAAATCAACAAAATAAATCAAAAAATTTATCCTATATTGATTTTTATTTTAATAAATTGTTTATGAGTAGAATAAAAAACAAAATTAAAAACAATTTATCAATTATTTACAATCAATTCTTGATATGCTTTAATAGTATTTTCAGTTACAACATTTAAATCATACTTTTTAATAGATGTTATAGTATTCTTTCTTTGTAATTCGTATAGTTTATTATTTTTATGATATTCTATTATCGTTTTTGCCATTTCCTCTGGCAATAAATCTTTAACAATTATTCCATTAAAATTATTTATCACTAACTCATTTCCACCTTTTGTATCAAAAGTAATGACTGGTAAATTGCTAGCAAGACCTTCAATTATTGTAATTCCAAAAGACTCTATTCTGGAAAGGTTTATGTATAAGTGACATTTTTTAAAAATTTTAATTAGTTCAGAGTGAGGAAAATATTCTTCATTAATATTTTCGATATTTTCGTAATAAATAAAGTTCATTTCAAATTTTTCCATTAAACTAGAATTCTTAATTTTTGACGAATTGTGACCTACTAAATACCATGTATATTTAATATTTTGATTATTAAGAATTTGAGCTATTTTAGGAATTAAGTCTAAACCTTTTTTATTTTTTGCAAATCTTGCAACTGTTATAAGATTTATATTTTCTTTAATATTATCAGTCTCATTATTATAATTTTTTATCTTTTCTAATTCTACTGAATTTGGAATAATTTTAATCTTATCTTTTTTTATTCCCAAATTTAAAAGATCTTTTTTTATATTTTCGGAAATTGAAAGAAATAGATCAATTTTGCTTAAAATATCCATCAAATATTGGTTGTATGTTTTATTTAGTCTGTATCCATAGTTTATTTCTTTATCTATTTGAATATCAATACCTTGAAATGTAACAATAATTTTTTGATTTAAACTTTTGAGTGTTTTTATTAAAAATATCATTTTCATATTTAAAAGTTGAAAATGAAACACATCATATTTATTTTTTTTTATAATTGATTTTATATAAATTTTGAAAAAAAAAGATAAATTTATTTTAAAAATAGAATTCAAATAAAAAAAAAAACTTAAAATAATTTTATTTAATACTATTATTTTATAAGAGTTATTTTTTATATTTGTTTTATTCAATAGAATAACATCAACTTTATGACCCTTTTTTACTAGTTTGTTTGCTAAGTTATGAGTTTGAACCTGGGCTCCGCCTGGCTGAGGAAAAAATACACCTGGTAACAATGCAATATTCATAAAATTTTAATTAAAATATTTTAGTCATTAAAAAAGTTTTTAAATAAAAAATTTGTATCAATAGAATGGTTGTCGTTCTTAACTATAATGATTTCGAAATTTTTAACTCTACTATTATAAATTTTCTTTAATGTTTTAGCTGCAGGATTTTTAAAACAACAAGGGTCTTGATCATTGTATACCTGATAATGTTTTCGATTTGAATTACCATCACCATCTAAAGTTGATAAAATATATAAAGAATTATAATCAACTATATTAAATAGTGAGCTATCAACTTGCTCCCAGTCCTTAATATTGGAATCAAACAACCCAAATAACAAAGGCATTGTTCCTGCAAAACTATAAGAAACATTTATTTTTGTCATAATAGATGATAATATCGTTGTATACCAACCTCCACCACTGATACCTATCATGGCAATTTCTTCATAATTATTTTTTTTAATTATATTTTTAATTAAATAATAATTTCCACTTAACATTAAGCTTAAGGGTTTTTTATTAGAAAATTTGCTATCATAGTATGAAGAATATGTGTCATGTAATTTTGGATTTAAATTTTTTTGGTATCCTGGAAAATTAATTTTTGGGTTATTATTATAACCAAGGCCAGTCATACTTAATGATAAAACATCGTATCCTTCACTAATAAATTTTTTTTTTATTTCTAAAAAATATTGATAATTATAGGGATTGCCACCATGCCCCTGATTATAAATAAGTAATTTTTTTTTGTTTTCTGCTTTTTCCAAAATAGCAAAATGATTTATATTGTAATAATCAACATTATATATTTCAAATCTATTTTTTGGTTTTGATTTAAAACTATCAAATTTATCATTTAAATCATTAATTTTCATAAATGATACTTGATCTTCATCAAGGATATAATTTTCTAAAATAATGTTTCTTATATCTGTTAATTCTGAAATATCTTTTGGCTCAAAATATTTATATAGATGTTTATAAATAATAGGTTTGTTAAATACTTTTTCTACTTGAATTGTTTTTTTTAATGAAGCATTGGAAAGTTCATTTTTTAAATTTTCTTGATTTTTAAATACAAATAATGTCTCTTTTAATTTATTTTTAATATTTTGGGGTATAGATAGTTTAATTTTTTGTAAAAAACTATCAGTTTCACCAATACTTCTATTCACAGAATAATAAATTAAAACTAAAAAAATTATAAAAAATAGAGATATTAATTTTGTTTTTTTTTTCACAAGTTAACCACAATTTAGATAGAAATTTTTATACATTAAATTTATTTTGTAACATAAAATTTAGAGTTATTTCATTCCATAGATATTGACCATAATCCTTTTTATTATTTTTATAATTTTCAAGTCTTTCATAAAAAAATTCTTTATTTAATAAGAGATTTTCATCTATTTTGCTTAAAATTTTTTCATTAAAGATAATTTTTGATTTTGGAAATGCAAAACCATGTTTTGGCCTATATTTTAAAGCTTTTGGTAAAATCTTATTAAAGTGTTTTTTTAAAAAAATTTTTTTTCTCAAAAAAGAATAATTTCCTTTTAAATCAAGTGCAAAATTAATTATAGATTTTGATAAAAAAGGAGATCTATATTCCATAGAATTGAACATGCTGGCTTTATCAACTTTATTTAACACAGAAGAAAGATAAAATCTAAAAAAGTAAAATTGTGAACTTTTCATTTTATCTTTATATTTTTTAAATAATTCATCACTTTCTTTTATTAATATTTCAAAATCTATTTCATTATTAAAGAGTGTTTTTATTTCACTTGGTGATAAACTGCTCATCCACAATTGACATAACTTATTTTCACTAAAATTTAAATATTCAAAAAATTTTTTTACTTTAAATGATGTACTCATATACTTTTTCGAGGATGGTAAAAAATTTAATAATTTATTTATAAGATTAACAAAAAATTTTGGTAAAATTTTTTTTAACACTAGTGCAACTTTGTAGGCATCAAATATAATATAACCAAAGAAATTTTCATCCCCACCATCTCCCCCAATAATAACTTTCGTTTTCTTTTTGTTATTTATCTCTTTTAGCAGAGAATAGGTTGGTAAAATTGAACAGTCACCTATTGGTTCATCAATCTTTTTTATAATTTCTAAAAAATTATCATAATATTCTTCATCAGTTAAATTGAAAATATTTGTATCCCAATCTTTAAAATTTTTAATATATTTACTTTCATCGAAAGTTTTTTCATCAAAACCTAAAGTATAGGTAGAAATTCTTTTTTCGGAAAATTTTGAAACAAATTTTGATATTAAATAAGAGTCTATACCTCCACTTAATAAAACTCCAAAACCAACATCCGACGTTTTAAATTCTTTAATTTTTTTTTCAAAAATAAATTGAAAATCTTCTTTTTCTTTAAAAAATTTATTATAATCAGGACCATTTGTTAAATCCCAAAAAGTTTTTTTAATTATTTTTTTTTCTGATATATCATATTTTATAATCTCTCCAGGCTTTACTTGCTGAATATTCTCATAAATTGAAAGTGGAGCAGGTATATGAGAATATAATAAATATTGTCCTAAAGCTTCTTTATTAACCTTTTTTTCTAAAGCATTAGATAAAAAAATTGAATCAGATTTACTAGAGAAGCAAAATTTTTCATTTGAATGAAAATAATAAAGAGGTTTTTGTCCAAGATAATCTCGGCTTAATATAATTATATCTTTTTCTATATCAAATATACAAACTGCCCACATACCGTCAAAGTAATTAAAACATTCATCTCCCCAATACATATAAGCATTCAATAAAACTTCAGTATCTGACTCAGATTTAAAAGTTATTTTTTTTTCTATCAAATAGTTTCTTATTTGCTTAAAATTATAAATCATCCCATTATATACAATGACAAACCTGTTGCTTTCTGAAAAAATTGGTTGATTACCTTTTTTTACATCAATTATTGAAAGTCTATTATTTCCAATCGTAACTTTTTCATTTGAATAATAGTCAAATTCATCAGGACCTCTAAACTTTTGATCCTGAGCCATTTTTTTTATTAATTCTGTATCTTTAAAACCTGAATATCCAAAAATTGCACACATAATTAAGTTATTTTAAATATATAAGGTCTATTATCTAATTAATCTATTAATAATTTACAAATGAATGAATTTTAATTAGTATTTACAATATAGATATATTTGTTAAATAAAAATTATGAAAGTACTTCTTATTTGTAAAGAGATGATAGGCTATGAAAGAACCGCAATAATGGTTCTTGGTAGTAGACTTAAAGAAGCTGGACATGAAGTAAAAGCTGCAGTTTTAAGAAGACCCTTCACCAAAGAAGAAAAAGAAAATAAGAAAAAAAAATCAGAAGCTAAATTTCCTCTCCATTCAGATGCCTATGTAAGTGATGATGCAGAAGCAGTATGGAAAAGTACAAATCTAGATAGCGGACTAAATAAAAATAAAGATATAAAAAATTCCAAATATCATGAAGCTCTTATAAAAGCACTTTCATTTCAGCCTGATATAGTTGGTTATAGTGTTATGACCGGAGAACACTATGATGTTATAGAATTTAATAAAATTCTTAAAGAAAAAATGAATTTTATTTCTGTTATGGGAGGCCCACATCCAACGTTCAATAAAACTGTAATAGAGGAAAATGGGATTGACGCAATATGCACTGGAGAAGGCGATACAGCTTTTGAAGAATTTGTAAATAAAGTAGCAAATAATGAAGAATATTGGTTAACAAAAAGTTTTCATGTAAAATATAAAGGTGAGATTTTCAAAAATGGACTTGCAAAACTTGTAGATGTACTTGACGATCTTCCGTATCCTGATCGAGAGTTACTTTATGAAGCAGATCCAAGTCTTGCTGAAGTTGGCTTAAAGTCTTTTATTGCTGGAAGAGGATGTCCTTACAAATGTAGTTATTGTTTTAATAAACAATATAATGAAAATTATAAAGGACTAGGACAAATTATTCGTGCTAGATCTCCTGAAAAAGTAATTAGGGAAATAGAAGGAGTCCTCAAAAATTATCCCTTGAATATGGTAAATATGAATGACGATGTATTTATGCTAAAACCAAATGGATGGATTAAGGAATTTTCAAAATTATATAAAGAAAGAATTAATATTCCTTTTAGCAGCAATGTAAGAGCAAGTTCAGTTAAAGAAGAAGATATAGTATCTTTAAGAGAGGCAGGCATGACTCATGTTTGGATGGGGGTAGAATGTGGGGATGAAGAGGCGGCTAATGAAATATTTTTAAGAAATACAACAAATGAGACAATTATTAGAGTTAATAACTTGTTTGTTAAGCACGGAGTAAAAGTAAATAGTTTTAATATAATGGGACTGCCAAAAGAAAATGCTTTTGACGTAGATTTAAAAACTTTAGATCTAAATCTTATACTTAAACCTAATTTTGCATCTTTCGGTTTACTTTATCCTTTTCCTGGCACTGCAATAGCAAAAATGGCAATCGCGCGAGGTTTTTTTGAGGAAGATAAAGATACTTTGTATCTAGACTCAAATAAAAATCAATCAATGTTAAAATTTAAAAGTGAATATGAAAAAAGAAGAGTTGAAAATTTGCAAAAATTGGCTGGTATTTGTGTTGACTTTCCTTTTTTAAGACCAATAATTCCTTTTTTGTGTAAATTACCTTTTACAAGAATATTTCACTTTTTGTTTTATGTGCATTTAGGCTATAGTCATAAGATTAAATCTCAACCAATTAAAATCAAAACTCTTTTAAAAGAAATACCTATATATTTTAATTATTTTAAAACTTTAATTTTTAAATCTTAGTCGTTCTAAATTCAAAAATAATCTGCAAATTATCTAAATATTTATCTCCCCTACACAACTAATGCTTTGAATAATAATCTTTCTGAGTTAAGTATTATTTTAAGACTTTATGACACTAGATTTGAATGAAAAAATAACCAAATATTTTAATAGTAAAAAATTAATTATACTGGTTTTTTCTGCAATTTTTATATTTGGGATTACATCTGTCAAAGATTATGGGGTATCCTCAGATGAGTATGCACAAAGAATAGATGGTTTTGTTAATTTAAACTATATTGGTCTTCAAATTTCTCCAGAAATTACAAATAAATTTAAAAAAGATAAAAATATCCCCAATCTTCATGACAAAGACTATTCTACAAAAACATATGGATCATTATTTAATACTACTGCGGGAATAATTGAAATAGTTTTTGATGTTAAAGATAAATACAATCAATTTTTATTAAGACATTATTTAAATTTTTTTATTTTCTTTTTAAGCTTAATTTGTTTTTATAAATTATGTTATAAAAGGTTTGGTTCCTGGGAATTATCTCTCCTTGGAGTGGTTCTAATAACTTTAAGTCCAAGAATATTTGCTAACAGCTTCTATAATAATAAAGATATAGTTTTTTTGTCTTTTTTACTTTTTTCTGTATACTTTGGAGTTAAGTTTTTTAATAAGAATAATTTAAAAAATGCAATTTTATTTGCATTATCAAATGTATTTGCTATCGCAGGTGTTCGTGTTCATGGACTAATTTCTCCAGGAATAATATATTTTCTATTAATATTTTATATTTTAATATCAAAAGATGATGTAAAAAATAAAATCAAACTTGTATTAATTTCAATTTTTTTCACAATTTTTTTTAATATATTATTTTGGCCATATCTTTGGGAAAATCCCATTAGCAAATTCATTGATGTTTTAGTGTATTTGGGTGAATTTGGAAACCAGTGGATACTACCTTCTTTATTTCTTGGAGAAATAAATCATGCAAAAGATATGCCTTGGTACTATTCTTTACTATGGATTTTAATAACTACGCCAATTTTTTATATATTTTTGTTCTTAGTTGGATTTATTTTTTTTATTATAGAATTCTTTAATAATTTTAAAAAAAATTTAATATTAAAAAAATTTTATTTCGATATTATATTTGCATCTATCCTTTTAATTCCTTTAATTTTTAGTATGATTTTTAGTTCAACCTCATTTAATGGATGGAGACACCTTTACTTCATTTACCCTTACTTTATAATATATTGTTTATTAGGTTATAAAAAAATTAACGGATTTATAATTAGAAGAAAATTTTATCTAAAAATATTTAACTTATTAGCTTTTTTTATCATTTTATATTATCTAAATTGGATAGTTGTTAACCACCCCCATCAGTATGCATATTTTAATAAATTTGCAGGAAAAAATATTCACAAAAAATTTGATATTGATTATTGGGGTTTAAGTTATAAAGAAAATTTAAGTTTTATTTTAAAGAACGATAAAAGAAATGAAATATATATAAAAAATATTAGTGAAAACAAATTATTTTATCCATTATTTTCTTTAAAAAATAAAGATAGGCAAAAATTTATTTTTAAATTTGAAAATAGAGAACCAGACTACATAATTACAAATTATTATCTTGAAAAAAAATATAATAAATTTGATGAAAATTTCTTAGAGGAATATTATTTGTATAAAACTATTTTTGTGGGCAATACCCCGATAAATACAGTCTATAAAAAAAATAATATTAATTAATTTAATAATATTTTTTTAATAAACTGCAGATTTTTATTGCAAATAAACTTCTTTCTTTATTTTTTGAGCAGTTTTTCAATTCATAAAGGACATAAATAATCATTTTTTTAAGTGGATTACCATGAAACAATAATAAATTTATTTTGTTGATCTTATGAACTTTAATTGACGATTTAATATTATAATAAAAGTTAATTACTTTATTGTTAAAATTTAATTTAAAATTTAAATTTTTACGGTTAAGAATTTTAATCTTAACTTTCTTTTTTTTTATTTGATCATAAATCAAATATGCATCATGATAAAATAACCTTTCAATTAAGGAATATATGTTACCCTTATCTTTCTTTTCCCTTCTAATATAATTATTATTAAATAATTTGATTTTTTTGTTTTTAAAAGTCTCGACATCATCAACATAAAGTAAAACTTTATTTTTTTTTGCTAAATCATAAAGTTTATTTGCTTGTTTTAGACTGGGAGTAAGAGGTTTTTCACAAAAAACATTGATTTTCTTTTTCAAAAAAAATTTACATATTTTATAATGTGTTTTATTAGGAGTTAAAATAAAAATCCAATCTATATTGGTCGAACACTTTTTGTAATCAGTGTTTCTTCCAATAATATATTTAATAGAGGAATAATCTCTTAAAATTTTTATGACCTTTTGTCCCCATTTACCTCTCCCTATAACACCTGCAGATTTTAATTTTTTAATAGTAGTCATTTAAATAATTGATGTTTATAAAATTTACTTGATGTAAATAATAATATTTATAAACATAAATCTATGTACAAAATTACTATTCTAATACCATTTTATAATGAAAGAGGAAATATAATAAGGCAGTTAGAAGATTTAATTTTCAATATTAAAAAAAATAAAAAATGCCATTTCCATGTCGTTCTAGTTGATGATGCCTCGACTGACAATAGTTCTATTGAAGTAAAAAAATTTATCAAAGAAAATAATCCAAGCATGTTTACTTTGATTAAACATGAAAAAAATTTGGGAAAAACCGCTGCAATCAAGTCTGCATTTGAAGTGATAAATGCTGATTATGTAATATTTATGGATGGAGATTATCAAGATGATCCAAAAGAGATATCTATTTTTATTGAAAAAATTTTATTAGGCTATGAAGTTGTTATAGGTAACCAGCAAAAAAAACCAAAATTAATAAAAAAAATTGCTGCTTATATTTATAAAAAATTGTTAAATAATTTTTTAAAAATTAATATAAATACGCCAAGCCCACAATTTTTTGCTATTAAATTTGAATACATAAAAAATATAAAATTAAAAAAAAATGATCATAGATATTTGGTTATTATATCTCTATATAATAATGCAAAATATATTGAAGTAGATATAAGTTACCTCAATAGGATTTATGGAAAATCTAAATTTAGTGATTTAAAAGTTTTTGGAGCATTATTTGAAACTATTAATCTAATTTACAGATTAAAAAAACAAAACTATAAAAAATAAAATAATGAAAAAAATTGCAATTATAGGATCAGGATTCTTCGGATTAGGTGCCGCTCTTGTATTGAGTAAAAAATATAATATTGATCTTTATGAGATTCAAAAAGATATTATGCGCGGAGTTTCATCGTCAAATCAATTAAGATTTCATCTAGGTTATCATTACCCTAGATCTCCTGAAACGCTAAAGGAAGTTCAAAAAAATAATAAAGATTTTATAAAATTTTATGGAAAAGATATATTTGGAAAAACAAAAAATTATTATGGAGTCTCTAACAAGAGTTCTCTCACATCATATAAAAAATATATTGAATTTTTAAAAACTAATAAATTGTACTATAAAAAAGTAAAGCTTAATGAACTTAATTTAATTAAAGGCTCTATACTGTCAAATGAAAAAAACCTTAATATTTTTAAAATAACAAAAATTATAAAAAAAAAACTAGAAGAAAATAATATAAATAAAAAAATTAATATTAAGTTAAATTCAAATTTTAAAAAAAAAGATTTACAAAAATATTTTAAAATAATCATTGCAACTTATGATAAAAACAATATTATTTTAAAAAAACTAGGTGTTAAGCCCAAAAGAAAGTATAAATTTGAACTTGTAGAAAAAACAGTTATAAAATTACCAAAAATCTATAAAAATAAAAGTTATATGATCATCGATGGAAAATTTCTATGTCTTGACCCTTTTTTAGGAACTGACTATCATCTTCTCAGTAGTAATAAGTTTTCAAAAATTGAAATAGTCAAAGGTTATTATCCAAAATTTAAATCAAAAAAATCAAGATTAATAAATATAGGATTAATTAAGGATGTGAAATTATCTGATTTTAAAAAAATAATTAAACATGGTAAATTATTCTTTAAATTTATTAATAAAGCAAAGTTTATAGGTTCGTTTTATTTGGTTAGAACAATAGAGGTAAATAAAGAGAAAACAGATGAAAGATTGAATAGAATCGATTTTATAAACAACAAAATAATAACTTTATTTTCAGGAAAATGGAATACATCAATAAGTGTAGCTTTTGAACTTTTGAAAAAAATAAGATGATAAATAATGAAAAAATTATTAATTGGTTAAACAACGATGATGAAAGAAATAGTGAAGAAGTGAATAAATTTTTTGTTTCAGAAATTAAAAGTGAGAAGCTTTTTAGAAACAATAGTATTTTGTTAGATAATCTAGATAGCTTTAAAAAAATTGTTAAAATTTTTTCAAAAAAACCTTGGGTAACTCAATCAGAAATATCTAAAGAATTAAAAATAGATAAAGAAAGATTGATTAAAATTAATGCTATTATAGCGCAATCAGAAATGATGCAAAATCTTATATTAAAAAAAGGAATTGCAAATAAATATTGGAACTCAATAATTCCATTTGCATCTTTAACAGAAAAAACTTTAAAAAATGAATATTTTTTTCCAAAAAGAATTGCTTTATTTCCAGGACTATCTTGTATGTTTTACTGTGGTTTTTGTGGAAGAAATCAAAATGCCAAATATCCACTTTCTATATTGGATAACTCATTAAAAATGTATAAAAAACTTTTTGACGAAAGCCCAGAATATACAGCATATTCAATTTCAGGAGGTTTAGAGCCACTAACAAACTCCAAACTAGGAGAAATAATTAAGTATGCAAGTGAGTCAGGAAAAAGAATGCCAGTTATTACCAATGGTTATTCTTTAACACCCAACTATTTAAATAATAATCCCGGATTATTTTATGCTGACTCGATTAGAATATCTTTGTATGGTATAGATACTGATAGTTATGAATTTATAACAAGAGTTAAAAAAGGATATAAGCAAGTAAAAAATAATACAATCAATTTTTTAAAAGTTAGAAATGAAAAAAAAAAAGACTTGAAATTCGGGTTTAATTTTATTGTTATACCAGAAAATTTGAATCAATTATTAGAATTACCAAAATTAATTTCCGAAATTAATTCTGAAATTGATAATGGTAAAGGAGTTAATTTTTTAACGTTAAGAGATGACTATCAAAGTGTAACAAGCCACTCTGAAAAAAGAGATGTAGAAAGAAAGTATAGGTTGGAAAAATCTATGAATTTTCAAGAAAGAGAAAAATTGAGAGAAAATATATTTAGATTTGAAGAAATTCGAAAAAAATTATGCCCAGATTTGTATGTAGATTATGGATATTCTTTAGAATCTCTTTTTAAAGGTCATCAAGACTCAGGATTAGTAAAAATTAAAGGAAATAAAATGAGAAAGTTTGGCTTTACCCAAATTTCTGTTGCCATCGATCTTTTTGGTGATGTTTTTCTTTTTAGAGAGGCAGGTTTTTTGAATAGAGAAGGAAATAAGAAAATGATTATTGGACGCATAAGCAAAGATAAATCCTTAGAAGAAATAATTAAAGAATATTTGCAAAAAAATATTCCCATAGATTTAGAAGAAGACGACTCAAGATTTATGGACTCCTATGATCATGTAATTACTTCATTAGTTAATCAGGCAGAAGAAGACAAAAAATTCGGTATTCCATTTGATTTAGGACCTATAAAATCACGAAAAGAAAATATCAAAATGATGTTAGGTAATAATTGGTACTCTGAAACGACTTAGTATAATTTGATCAAAAAAATACTTTTTTAAATGAAAAAAATTTTTGTCTGGTCACCATTTATCGATTATGTTGGAACAACAAAATCTACTTTAAATTCACTTTTATCTATAAGGAAATTTGGAAATAAAAATTTTTCATTAACAGTAATTAATGTTTTTGGAGAATGGGATAAATACCTTGATTCACTAGAAGAAATAGGTGTAAAGTTTATAAACTTAAATATAAAAAAAGATTTACCTTTTGTAAAAAAAAAAGGTTTCATTTTTAGTCGACTTTTCTATTTGAAAGTTTTTTTCCTAAGTTTTATCCCTTTACTAAGAATACTTAAAATTAAAAAACCAGATTATCTTATTATAACACTAATTACTTTTTTGCCACTTGTAATCAATTTTTTATTTTCACTCAATACAAAAATTATTTTGAGAATTTCAGGTTTTCCAAAACTTAATATTATTAGATTGTATTTTTGGAAATTAGTACTTTCAAAGGTAAAATGGATTTTTTCTCCGACAGAAATAACAAATGAAATCTTAAAAAAAAAATTTCCATATTTCGAAAATAAGTTTCATTTTATTAGAGATCCTATTTTTTCATATAAAGATATTTACAATCTGAGAAAAAAAAAACCAACTTATAAAAATAAAAAATTTTATATTGCTGCTGGGAGATTAACTAAGCAAAAAAATTTCGAATTTTTAATTAGAGCAGTATATGAATATAATAAAATTTATAGAAAAAAAATAAATGTAATTGTTATTGGAGACGGAGAAGATCGCAGTAAATTAAATAATTTAAGCCACTCTCTTAAAGTAAGTAATTACATTAAGTTTGTAGGTTTTAAAAAAAATGTTTATAAATATTTTTTAAATGCGAAAGCTTTAATATGCACCTCTCTTTGGGAGGATCCTGGTTTTATATTAATAGAAGCTGGAATTGCAAATTTACCTGTTATTTCCAATTCATGCAAAAGTGGACCAATAGAAATAATTAAAAATGAAAATAATGGATATTTATACCCGTATAATTCATTGAAAGGTCTTGTTGAAAAACTGAAAGCTTTCGAAAACGAAAATGAAAAAAATATATTAAAAAAAGTAATTAATATGAAAATATATACAAAAAATTTTTCATTATTTAAATTTTACAAAAACTTTTCAAAATATGTATAAAAAAAAAATACTTTTTTCAATTATAACTGTAGTTTTAAATAATCAAAAAACTATTAAAAGATGTATAGAAAGTGTTTTGTCTCAAAAGTATAAAAATTTTGAGTATATTGTAATTGATGGTGGTTCTAATGATAGGACTCAAGAATTAATTCTACAGTATAAAAAAAAAATAGATAAAATTATTTTTAAAAAAGATAACAATATGTGGGAAGCAATTAATAGAGGTATCAAGATTTCAGAAGGTAAAATAATTTGTATATTAAATTCTGATGATTGCTATACAAAAAATGCTCTAAACATAGCAGAAAAATACTTTAGAAATTCTGAAATAGATTATTTTTTTGGAGCTATTAAAAAAAGAAAAATCTTCTACCATTTTAACCCAGAGCATGTAGATTATAAATTCAACTGCTATCCTTCACATTCAGTTAGTTTTTTTATCAAAAAGTCTGTTCAAAAAGAAATTGGATTATATGACATTAATTTAAAATATTGTGCTGATTATGATCTATTTTTTAAATTATTTAAAAATAAAAAATATAAATATGCCAATGGAAAAAAAACTGAACTTTTAGGATATTTTAGTAATAGCGGAGCATCTTCAAAGATTGGATTTTTTGAAACTCTATATTATGAAACTAAAGTGAGAATAAAGAATAAACAAAATTTTATTTATTTAATTTTTATAATACTTTTAAGAATTTTAAATAAAATTAGAAATAAAATATTTTACTTTAGATAATTTAATATAAGTTTTTCATATTTTTTAAGTTGATTTTGATAATCATATTTATTCGAATTTTTATAAGATATACTTATCATTCTTTTATAATTATTTGATTTTTGATTTTTATAAAAAATTTGAATTTCATGTATAATTTTTTCAAAGTCTCCCTCATTAACCAATATACCTCCCTTTCCATTTAATAAAATCTCAGAAGGACCAGTTTTACAATTATAAGATATACAAAGTTTTTTTAATAAAGTTGCCTCTAAAAGAACATTGGGTAATCCTTCATAGAGGGAGGTAAGTATAAAAATATCTGATTTGAGAAGATAAATATATGGATTTTTGTTAAATCCCATAATTTTTACATGGCTCTTTAATCCAAATTTATTTATATATTTTTGTAAGATAATATCTTTAGAACCATTTCCAATTATCAATAGCTTAATTGGTATTTTATTTTTTAATTTATTTATTATTTTTAAAAGATCAATTTGATTTTTTTGATAGGTTAATCTACCAACGTTGATCAATTTAATTGATTTTTTGTAGTTATCAAAAAATGGAAATTTTTTTCTTACTTTTGATAATTTTAATATTTTTTTTGAATTTAAAGGATTATAAATTACAAAAGATTTAATTTTAAATTTTCTGTCAATTTCTTTTTTAAAATTAAAACTATTTACTATAACTTTATCTGCCAGTTTATAAAAAAATCTTAAAATTGGAATTTTATAAATATTTATCCATTTTGAAGGTGCAGAATTTGCACGCACTATAATTTTTTGTCTTAAAATTTTAGCTAAAATAATTGCATATACGTTTGCCTGAAAAGATAAAATTACAAATTTTTTATCTTTAAAATAAAATTTAATTAATGAAATCAAACATATTAAATATTTAAAGAACCTATTTCTTGTTCTTACATTTATTATAGGCTTAATATAATTTATTTTACTATTAGTATCTAATATTTTATCGCAAGATATTAGATATACTTTTGAATTAATATGTTTTGAAAAATGATTTATTATCATTTCTAAATTCTTTTCAACGCCACCACCTTCAATTGAAGGATTAAAGAGTACCAAGTTTTTCATAAAAAAAATTCTATAATTAAATTTTAATGATCCTAAGTCAAAATTATATTTACTTTTAAGTTAAATATAATTAATTATTTAAATATTGAATTTATATTATATTAATTTTTCAAAAATTTAGAATATATTTTTGAATTAAAACCCATGAAATTAAGAATTAAAAATTATTTATACAAATTGATGTTTGACTCACAAAATCGGAAAATTAAAACAAAAAAAAAATTACTAATTTCTCATAATATCGTAAATAATTATAAAAATCTTCAATATCATAAATTTGGCAATAAAAATAAAAATAAAATTTTTTATGTTATTCAAAGAAAAGTCGGAGGAGGTTTGTTTTCAAATATATTATTTGTTTTAAACCACTTAGCAATATGTAATAAATTAAAGTTAACTCCTGTTGTTGATATGCATAATTTTGAAGGCTTTTACAATGAGAAAAACAAAGTAAATAATACTTTAAACTCCTGGAAATATTATTTTAACCAAACATCAAAAGTTAAATTAGAAAATGTCTATAAAAGTAAAAATGTAATTATTACAAGTAATTCAACTTTTAAAAATTATAAATTTAGAGCATTTAAAAAACATAAGGATATTTTAAATGCATACAAAAAATATATTCGAATAAATAACAATATTCTTAAAGAAGTAGATAAGATTTATAAAAAGTTAAAGATTAATAAACTTAACACTGTAGGACTTCATTGGCGAGGGACTGATCATAAGTTTTTACCAAATCATCCACAACCCCCATCAAGAAAGCAAATTTTTAATAAATTGGACAAGGCTTTAAAAAATAAAAATAGGAAAAATATATTTTTAGTAACAGAAGATCCAGATTATCTTGAAATTATGAAACAAAAATATGGAAAAAGATTAATATTTTTGAATTCTTTTAGATCAATAAAATCATCTGACTTTTCAAATTTTAAAAGAAAAAATCATAGATATAAAGTAGGAAAGGAGTCTTTAATTGAAGTTTTGATTTTATCAAAATTAAATTATCTAGTTTGTTCAGAATCAAATATATCTGATTTTGCAAAATTTATGTCTAATGATAAAAATTTTTTTATTGATAGAATAGTAAATACTAGAAATAGTAAAAATGCATTTGTTAGTTACTTAAGATGGAAATTTAAATCTTATATCCCAACCTCTTTAGGAGGTTATTAAAATGAGGTCGCTAATTTTATCTTTTTCTGATGTAGGTGGTGGAGGTAGAGCAGCTATTAATATTTTCAAATCATTAAAAATTAATAATATAGAATCTCATATATATGTAAAAAAAAAAAATACTAACTTCGAATTCATAAAAAATTATTTCAAAAAAAATAATTTTATATTTGAAAAATATATAGAAAAGATAAATAGAAATATTTGTAAGATTGAAAAAAAAAAAACTTTTAGTTACCAAAGTCCTTCGTTATTTCCAACTTTCCAAGGAAAAAAATTAAATAATTTTGATTGTGATATAATCCATTTGTGTTGGATTAATGAATTTTTAAGCATAGAAGATATAGGCAAAATAAAAAAACCAATTGTGTGGTCTCTTTGCGATATGTGGCCCTTTACTGGGATTAATCATTATGACAGTTATGATGATAAAGCGATTTGGAGAGATAAAAATTATAGTACATCAAAAAGTTTCTCACTTGATAAGTGGTTAATTAATAGAAAAATCAAATCTTGGAAAAGACCTATGGACATAGTTGTCCCAAATAAATGGATGTATGAATGCGTCAAGGATAGTAAAATTATGTCTAGATTTCAATGTCATATTATAAAATGGCCAGTGGACGAAAATATTTTCTTTAAAAAAAATAAAGAGGAGTGCAAAAAAAAATTTAACTTTGATAAAAATAGAAAAATATTAATTTTTGGTTGTTCTAATGGTCTAAACAATAAAAGAAAAGGTTGGCAATATTTAGAAAAAGCAATTCAACTGACAGAAACTAATTTTGACCTTGTTATACTTGGCATGAAAAACCCCCTAGATTTTAAAATGAAATTTAAAGGAAATATTTTCTTTAAAGAGAGAATAGATGATGATTTAGAACTTTGTGATTTATATAATTCTGCAGATTGCTTAGTTTTGCCATCATTAAATGATAATACACCTCTTATTTCACAGGAAGCACAAATGTGTGGATTACCAATAGTATTATTTGATCATAATGGGCTTTCAGAAATCATTGATCATAAAGTTAATGGTTATAAAGCTAAACCCTTGGATGCAATTTCCTTGAAAGATGGTATTGATTGGGTCTTTAAAAATCTTAAAGATGATTATTTGATAAAAAATTCATTACAAATGTCGGAACAAACAAAATTAGAATTCATAGGTAATAAATATAAAATGCTCTATGAGAATATTTTAAATAGATAATATTGATAATGTTTTTTATTTATTTATAACTTACAAAAAGATAATAATGCCATTAGTATCAATTTTGCTTCCATATTTTAATAACGAAAAGTATGTTTTTAAAACAATTAACTCAATTTTGAAACAAACGTATAAAAAATTTGAGTTGATAATCATCTTTGATGAATATTTTAAAGCAAAACATAAGGTTTATGATAAATTATTAAAATTGCAAAAAAAAAACAAAAAAATCAAAATAATTTTAAATAAAAAAAATCTTGGAGTTTCCATGTCAAGAAATATAGGATTATCTAAGTGTAAAGGAAAATTTATTGCCTTTATTGATAGTGACGATTTATGGAATAAAAAAAAATTAGAATTACAAATAAAATTTATGATTAAAAATAAATTAAAGTTTTCACATACAAATTATAATATAATCAATGAAAATGATAAAATTATTGGAAAATTTAATTCTCCAAAAAAATTAACCTACTCAAAATTATTGAATACATGTGATATTGGAACCTCAACTGTGATGATTGATAGATCTTTAATTCATTTATGTAAATTCCCAAAATTAAAAACCAAAGAAGATTATGTAGTGTGGTTACGCTTAGCAAAAAAAAAAATTACTATTACAGGAATTAATATGTTTTTAACAGATTGGAGATCTACTAGTGGATCATTGTCATCATCAATATTTCAACGATTTTTTGATGCGTTTAAAGTTTATAATTATCATGAGAAATTTAATATAATTAGATCTATTTATTTAACTTTTAATTTATCTTTTTACTCTTTAATTAAAAAAATTAAAATATACTTATAATGACTTCATACTACGAATTTTTCATCTATTTACTATTACTATTATTTATAAACTTTTCTTTTATTAAAAATAATTTTTTAATAGATTTACCCAATATTGATAAACATAAAAAAAAAATTTTTTTTTCTCAAAAAGTCCCAAAATCTCTAGGTATAATTATTATTTTATTTATTAATTTTAATATTCAATTTAGTGTTTTTGAAAAATTATTTATATTCTTAATTTTTTTTCTTGGCGTTTTATCAGATGTAAAAAAAATTAATTCACCAAAAGTAAGATTTTTTCTTCAAGCACTAATTATTTTTATGCTCTTGTCATATTCGGGTCATTTAATTCAAAGCACTAAAATACCTTTTATAGATCAGTTATTAGAATTTAATCTTTTCAGAGTAATATTAACTTTATTTTGTATTTTGATAATAATTAACGGTTCAAATTTTATTGATGGTTTAAATACTCTTTGTCTTGGATATTATTTATCAATATCTTTTATATTATTTTTATTCGATCTAAATGGAATATATCAATCTGAATATATTTATTTTTTTATCTTTATTTTAACTTTACTTTATTTATTTAATTTTTTTGGAAAATCTTTTTTAGGAGATGCTGGATCGTATTTGTTGGGTATTTTATTTTCAGTAATATTAATTACTATGCACTCTTTAAATAGTTCAATTTCTCCTTGGTTTGTTGCAGTACTGTTATGGTATCCAGCATTTGAGATTTTATTTACTATAATTAGAAGGTCAATAAATTCTAAAAATGCTTTTTTTCCAGACAATCGTCATTTTCACCAACTTTTATATCTTTATTTCAAAAAAAAATTTAATTTAAGGTCACCTTTTCTTAATCCTGTAGTAGCAAATTTGATAAACTTATATAATTTAGGGATTTTTTACTTAGCTTATAATTATTATAACTTATCACTTACAATGATATCAATTTTTGTTTTTAATTGTTTCATTTATTTGTACGTTTATATGTTATTAAATAAAAATATATCTAGTTAATTGATTGGTAAAATATGGAGATGTTAATATTATAAAGTTTGAAAATCGAACTTTATGAATTTTATTAAATATGAAATAATATAGTTGTACTTTTTTCAATAATACTATACTAAAAAAAAAATGATCTCTGATAGTAAAAGATTTAATCCTCAAGGAAAAATTTTAGTTCATTATGACAAGGTTAAAAAGTATTTTAAAAACGGGAATGTAGACCCAATTACTCTAGAAATTGACCCATCTAATGCATGTAACCATTCTTGTCCTTTT
Organism: uncultured Flavobacteriaceae bacterium; assembly: GCA_964437815.1. Lineage (GTDB taxonomy): Bacteria > Bacteroidota > Bacteroidia > Flavobacteriales > Flavobacteriaceae > Marisimplicoccus. The sequence continues at coordinate 16,798 of CAYTIE010000005.1, read as the reverse complement.
TGTATTTCAGGACATATACATCTGTCAAAATATAAGGGGACAAAGTTTTTTGATAGAAGAATAATGAAAAAAGATATTCTTATGAGTCTGGCTAAAGATATTGTTAGTATGGATATCAATTCCTTAAGCTGGACTGGTGGTGGTGAGCCTACTCAAAATCCACATTTAAAAGAAGCAATAAAATATATAAAAAAAAATTCTAAAATTCAAATGGGCATGTTTACCAATGGAACTCTGCTAGATAGATTTGATTTATTTTCTACAATAACCAATAGCTTAGAATGGATAAGGATATCAATAGATGCAGGAAAAGAGAATACTTATAATAAATTAAGAGTCACAAATAAGAGTAATGATTTTAAGAAAGTGATCCAAAATATCAAAACTCTTATAAAGACAAAAAAAAAAAATAAATCAAAACTTAATATTGGTGTAGGATATGTTGTTACAAAAGATAATTTTAACGAAGTAGAGCATTTTGCAAAATTATTCAGTAAAATAAATGTAGATTATTGTCAATTTAAACCTGAAATTATCCAAGTCGAAAGAAATGGTGAGCTTGATAGAGTAAAAGAGCAGATATCGTCTGATTTTTGGTTAACTAAAGTTTCTAAAGTCTTAGAAAATGCAAAAAAATTATTAGGTGATAAATTTGAATGTAATTCCTACAAATTAGAGGATTTAATTTTAAACCCAGAAAATTATGGAAGAAATTATAAGGAGTGCCTTGGTTCACAATTTCAACCATGTGTAGGTGCTGATGGTAATGTTTATGTTTGTACTAATCATAGAGGTCACAAAGAATATTCTTATGGAAATATTTTTGACAAATCATTTAAGAAAATTTGGAACGATATGAAAACAAGATCATGCATAATGAATAAAATTAATAATAAAGAAAAATTTAAATTTTGTTCTCAGCTTTGTAAACCGCACGAAAGTAATAAAATTTTATGGTCTATAAAAAATAATCTTAATAATAAAAAATTTGATAAAGACATGAAATTAAAAAGTAAACAATTAAAAAAACAAATTATTCATCACAATTTTATTTAATATTTAATGAAAGTTTTGATTATAGGAGCTAGAGGTCTCTTAGGAAACTTTTTATATAATTCTAAAGAGTTAAATAACAAATTTACAATATTAGGAACAACAAGAAAAAAAAATAAGAAATTAATCACATTAAATTTGTTAAATAAAAAAAAAATAGCAAACATTATTTTAAAAAATAAAATCGATGTTATCATTAATACTTCTGGACTAGTTGATGTAGATAAATGTAATAAAGATTATAAATTAGCAAAATTAAACAATATAGATACTGTGAAAAATATCATTTACTCTTTAAATAAAATTAAAGTAAGACCTCACTTAATACATTTCTCTACTGATCAAGTCTATAATAAATATAAAGTAATAAATAAGAATTATGAAAAATCGATTAATTTAGTAAATAATTATGCAAAATCAAAATATTTTTCAGAAAAACAAATCGCAGGTTATAAAAAAAAAACGATCCTGAGAACTAATTTTTTCGGAAGTGGATCAAAATCGAAAAAAATATCTTTTTCTGAATACATAATAAGCAAAGTTAGGTCTAAAAAAAAAATAAAGCTAGCATCAAATATTTTTTTTTCACCAATAAATATGCATTATTTGCCCAAAATTATATCTAAAATTATAAAAATGAAAATTTATGGGACTTTTAATTTAGGATCTTCTAACGGGTGTTCAAAATATAATTTTGGTAGAGAAATTGTTAAAATTCACAATCTAGATACAAAATATATTATTCCATTCAAATCAAAAATTAAAATTAACAAAAGACCTCTAGGTACGATTATGAACGTATCAAAAATAGAAAAGAAATTTAAAATTAAGTTGCCAACTATAAAAAAATCTATATTAATCTTCAAAAAATGAAAATCACAATTCTTGGTGGATTAGGTTTTATAGGAGTAAATAATTTTTTTTACTTAGTAAAAAAACATAAAATTCAAATTATAGATAACTTAAGTGGAAATAGCTCTAAAAAAAATCTTCTTAATATTAAAACAAAATACCCAAAACAAAAATTTACAAAATTAAATATTAAAAACTACAAAAATTTAGTTCAAAATCTAAAATTATTTAATCCAGATGTAATTTTATTTGCTGCTGGACAAATAGCAGTTACTAAATCTATTTTGGATCCTAGAGAAGATTTTGAAAGTACTTTTTTAGGCGCCTTTAATACATTAGAATTTATTAGAAACTTTTCAAGAAATTGTAAACTTATATATCTTTCTTCAAATAAAGTTTATGGCGAGTTAAAAAATTTAAAACTTAGAGAAAACGCAAAAAGATATGAAAATATTAAAAAAAAAGATATCGATGAAAACACGCCGTTGAATTTTGGTTCACCTTATGGTTGTTCAAAGGGATCTAGCGACCAGTATGTTTTAGATTACGCAAAAACTTTCGAGCTCAACACAACTGTTTTGAGATTATCTTGTATTTATGGACCAAATCAATGGGGAACTGAAGACCAAGGTTGGATTTCTTGGTTTATAATTAAAGCCTATGAATCTTCGAAAATTAATATTTTTGGAAATGGAAAACAAGTTAGAGATATATTGTTTATTAATGACTTAGTTTTACTAATTAAAAAATGTATTAAAAAAAAGAATTTAAAAGGTGAAGTTTATAACATTGGTGGTGGGAGAAAAAATTCTATTTCACTGCTTAATTTAATAGACATATTATCAGATGTTCACAAAAAAAAAATAAAATATACACTTAGAAAAAAAAGAATTGGCGATCAAAAATATTTTGTAAATGATTTAACTAAAGTTAAAAAAAATCTTTCTTGGGAACCTAAAGTATCTTCAAAAACAGGAATAAAATTATTTCAAGATTGGATATTAAAAAATATTGTTAAAAAAACAAATTAATAAACTTTTATTTGTTAAAAATAATTTTGTAAATTTCTTCAGAAATTATTAAATTTCCCCCTTTGCTTAAGTGAGCATGATCATAAAAAAATTGTTCAGGATAATTATTAAATATGTGACTTAAGTCATAGAAGTTTTTCATTTGAATTTCTTTTCTCAATTTTTTATATATATTTCTAGCAGTTTCTGCGTTTTTTGAGTTATGGTGTTTTTTTTCAATACCAATGGGATTCTTTCTTGAAAATGGAGCCGGTTGTAAAAAAAAGAAAACTTTTACATCATATAACTTTGCAATATGATCTGCTAAATTTATAGAATTAATATAATCCTGACTTATTTGGTCAATTGTGTAATTTTTCTTGTTTTCAGATAATCTATTTATATTAAATCTTCTAATTTTTTTTCCTAAAGTATTTTTAAAAATTATACTTAAATTTGACAAATATTCTGAGAAAAAATATAGGGTTTTTTGAAAATTATTTTGATCATACATTAGTGATTGAGAAAAATTAAACAAAAAAAATTCACCACCATGATTAATTTTGTTAAATATATCGTTATAACCATCATAAAAAATTACGATCTCTGGAATATTTTCTGTAAATCTCAAAAGGTTCATAAAGTTACTAACCTCATAATGCAAATCTAAACCACCTATTCCAAAATTCTCTATAAAATAATCATAGTTATTTTCTTTTAACTTTATAGAAACAAGAGATGCAATAGTATCGCTATCTGAAACTACTCCATTAAATAGAGTGGAGCCACCAAAAAACCAAATATTATTTAAATTTGATCGATCTGTAAAATTTGCTGTATTTCTAATCCATGGTCCATTATTAGATTTTACAGTAGACCATCCATCACAATTTGTATTTTGAGACGAGCTAAAAAAATATAATTTATGATAATAGTCAGCTTTTTTTAGTGCGCACTTAAAATATTTTTCTCTAAAATTCTTTTTTTCATAATCAAAAAAAACCGGCTCTTTGAAAACAAAATTAAATGAGTTCTTAGGGTTGTGCATATATTTTTCTGCCGCAAATTCAGATATAAAAAAAAATACAATTAATGATAAAAATACAATTATAGTTTCAATTTTTTTTTTACTTTTATAAGTTAAATAAGCTAACAAAATTAGAATTAGATCAAAAATTACAATAGCTAATAGAAATATTTTTCCAGTAATTTGACCACTAAACACAATATTTAAAGTTATTGGATTGAAAATAAAAACAATAATTAAATATATTGATGTAAAAAATTTATTCATTTCTGAGCAATAATAGTAAATAGCCCACCCTCACTTGCATGATTAACATTTGTCGCGAGCATAATTTCTTTTAGTGTTAAGTTTTCAATTTTATTATTTCCTTTTTTAAATAAATCTGAACTTATATTTAAATCATTTAGTGGCAAGATTTTAGTTACTTTTAAATTTTTCTCTTTAAACCACTTTAAAACTTCTTTAATTGTATAAGAAATTTCATGAGGACTTTTATATTGATCCCTATACCAAGTTAATCTTTTATCGTAGCTAATATTTTTATCTCTTAAATACTTATCTAGAAAAAAGGCTTTTTCACCAAGTAATGAAAATATTTTTTTTCTTATCTTTGTGTAAATTCTTCCATACTTGTGGTAGAGTCCAAGTATCATGAATCCACCTTTTTTTAATTTTTTTTCTATTGAAAAAAATGCTTTTTTTGGATCTTGAGTGTGATGTAAGCATCCAATAGATATTATATAATCAAAATACTCGTCATCAAATAACAGTTTGAATAAATTCATTTTAATAAAGTAAACGCTATCAATTCCCGATTTTATTCTAAAATTATCACCCATCATGAGTGAACTTTCTGACAGATCTACACCAAAAATTGTTCTTTTATATCTAGATAAAAAATTTGATAATTGACCAGTACCACAACCCACTTCTAATATTTTTGAACCAAAAAAGATTTGTTCATCTAGTAATCTTGCAAAAATAGATTTATTTACCTTATCAATTAACAAAGAAAAATCATCCAGATCGTCATAATTAGGAAATCTGATTTCATTATAAAATTTATCTTGCAAATTAGTGACTTCGGAAGTGCCCTGATCACTCAAAAAAAAATTTGGTATTTGATTGTTTATTACTTTATATTGATTTTCTGAGTCTGAAAAAAAATTATTTTCAAATATGATTTTTTTATGATTCGAGCCTTTGAGATGAGACGATAATAATTTAAATCTATCAGTCATTATACTGTTCTTTTTTATTAATTAAAAAATTTCCGCAAACAAGATAGTCTAATCCTGAGCCCATAAAGCATCTAAACGCATCTCCAGGGCTTTCTACTATTGGTTCATCCTTTAAGTTAAATGATGTATTCACTAAAACAGGGATTTTTGATATTTTATAAAATTCATTTAATAAGGAGTATAATTTAGGATTTTGCAAACTATTTACAGTTTGAACTCTAGCAGAATAATTCACATGAGTAACTGCAGGTATTGTTGATTTAATATTTTTTAGTTTTTCAAAACCGCTGAACTTCTCTAAATTTTTTTCAATTATCTGGCTGTTTTTTACATTACCTACTAACAACATATAAGGACTTAAATCTCTTAATTCAAAATAATCCTGGAGGTGTTCCTCTAGCACAATAGGTGCAAATGGTCTAAATCCCTCTCTAAATTTAACTTTCAAATTTATCTTTTTTTGCATCTCTGAGTCCCTAGGATCAGCCAAGATTGATCTTGATCCAAGAGCCCTTGGACCAAACTCCATTTTATCTTGAAACCAACCAATCACTTTTTTTTTTGAAAGCAATGTAGCCACATGTTTACTTAACTCAGTATTTTCTAAATAAATATATTTAGATTTGTACTTATCTAATACTTTTTTTATTTTGTCATTTGTATAGCTTGTACCGAGTCTTGGATCAAAATATTTTTTATTTATATTATTAACTAATTTTTCATTTAAATTTTTTCTATACCAATAAGCTAAAGCTGAACCTAATGAACCACCAGCATCTCCTGCTGCGGGTTGTATCCAGACATTTTTAAAAATTTTGCTTGATAAAATTTTTCCATTTGCGACGCAATTAAGTGCAACTCCTCCTGCAAGACACAAATTTTCTACCTTTGGATAATCTAATTTTATATTTTTAATTATATTTAAAACTATTTCTTCCAGTGCTATTTGAATTGAGGCTGCTACATTCATATGAAATTGTTTGATTTTTTCGTTTGATTTCCGAATCTTTGAATCAAACAGATTTTCAAATTTTTTGCCAATCATTTGTAATTCTGTTGCAAATTCAAAATATTTCATATTTAGCTTAAAGCTGCCATCTTCTTTAAGATCTACAAGCTCTTTTAGTATGAGATCTTTATAAATTGGTTCACCATAAGGGGCTAGTCCCATTACTTTATATTCTCCATCATTAACTTTAAAACCTAGGAAATGAGTAAATGAAGAATATAGCAATCCTAGTGAGTGCGGAAAATGAATTTCCTTTATGATTTCTAAATCATTTTTTTTACCTAAGGCAATTGAAGTGGTAACTTTTTCTCCAACCCCATCAATTGTTAAAACTATTGCTTCATTAAACGGAGATGGATAAAATGCGCTTGCAGCATGGCTCAAATGATGTTCAGAGAATTTTAACTTACTTTCGATATTATTTAATTTTTCAATTTTGTTTAATTTTTTGATTAGGTTTTTTTTTTGAAACAACTTCTCACCAATCCATAATGGCATTGATTTTAAATATGATTTAATTCCACTAGGAGCAAATGATACATAGGTATCCATTAATCTTTCAAATTTAACAAATGGTTTTTCGTAAAAAACTAAATAGTCAATTTCCTTTAATGACAAACAATTAATTTCTAATATTTTTTTTATAGAGTTAATTGGAAAACTGCTGTCATGTTTTATTCTTGACAATCTTTCTTCTTGGATCGCACTAATTACTTCACCATTGCGAATTAATGTTGCAGCACTATCATGATAATAACAAGATATACCAATTATATTCATTTTATTAAAATTGCTCCTCAAAGTTAGGTTTTTCTTTTCTATTTATCCAATATGTTTTTTGTTTTTGATTAAATTTTATATTCAAGACATCTCTTTTAAAAATTTTTAAAAAAATAGAAGTAGGAATTACTATAAAGACATAAACAATCAATAGTGAAAAGGGAGAAAGAAATTTACCTAAGAACCTACCAATTGGTCCAAGGATTTTATGTAATTTATTTAAAATTTTTTTAAAAAATTGCATATAAAAACGGTGCAATTGTAGGTGATTGTGAAGCTATTACAAAAAAACCAAATAATACTAAAGCTAAAAAGAATGGAATTAGATATATTTTCTTGCTTTTGATTAAATATTTTAAAAATTCAAAAAAATTCATTTTATTTATATACTATATAGAAATATTGATGGACAATACAAAATTAATTTATATTAAAAAATATTGTTAAAACAACCAATTTTAAAATTTAATTTTCAATTTTTTTGTTACCCATCATTATTGAATAATTCAACCAAAATAAACCAGCAGCATAAGTAGAAAAAAAACTTCCAGACGGGACTAAAGGCACTAGACTTATAATTACAAATAACATTCCAGAAAACTCATAAATATTTTTGTTATTTTTAAAATTTTTGAAAAAAAGTATTAAAGAAATAATTATAAACAAAATAAAACTCAAATATCCTAGTAAACCAGTTTCAGCTAATAATTCATAATGTATTTGATGGGGGTGAGTAGCTCCTCTGCGTTTATTAAACTTGTGATCAAGATTTTCATATTTTTTTTTAAAACTTTCTATTCTAAAATTTTTTATTCCTACACCAAAAACTGGATTATCAAAAAAAATTTCTTTTGCTACATTGTAATGAGCACCATATTGAGAATTTTGTAAATTCAAAAGAACAACCTCTTTTTTTAAAAGAAAAACTTTATTATAAATATTTAATTGGTAAAATTTATTTAAATTTTCTTTATTAAGACCTACCATTTGATTATAATATCTCATTTTATAATCTTTATTAAAATTTATAACTAATATTATTGATGCAAGAACTAATAATAAAAATGCTATTATATATTTTAATCTAAATTTAAAGGTAACAAAAATAAATATGCAAATTATTATAAATGTTCTAAGGAAATTTGATCTTTCACCGATTAAAAATGAGACTAAAATAAAAATTAAAGACGCTAAAAAAATATATAAAATATTTTTATTTAATTTATAAAATATAAAAGATAAACCAATCAATGAAAATGCAGCAAAAAAATTTCCAATAACCAATTCATCACCAGTAAAACTTGTTATTCTTCCTGGCATATATGAAACATTGCCAAGAGTATTAAACCCCATAACAAATTCAAAAATACAATCAAATGCCACTATAAATAAAACAAGTGCCCAAAATTTATAGATATTATTAATATATTTTTCCTCAATATTGTTTGATAAAAATTTAAATGATAAAACAAAAAAACAAATAAAGAAAAATTTAACTACTCTTGGATAGCTTAAAATAAAATTTTGACTGAAAATTAAGTTAATTAAATAGCTTAATAAAAGAAAAAGCATTAAATAAAATACTTTATCATTTAGCAACTTAATACTTTCATTTTTAATTATTATTATAAATGTAAGGGCTATTAAAATTGTAAGTAAATTAATAAAAAGATTGCCTAATAAAAAAGTTATTGGAAATATAAGAAAAAGAAAAAATAATAAGTTTTTAAAAAAATATTTTTTTTTGAAAGGTAAATATTTTTGAAACATATTTTCAAATTGGTTGTGGGTCAATAGATTAAAATTATTTATAGTTTTTTTTGAAATATTCATTAATTTTTAAAAAAAAATAATTTTATCATATAAAGTAATATTATAAGTCCATCTTTAAATGCATTCACTTTTTTAACCCCAGCAATTCTTTTTCTTTCATAGCAGCTGCAAGATACCATTGTCATTTTATTTCTTATTGCTTTAATTGGAAGTTCTACACAAAAAGAAAAGCTTTTTTGATTTAGTTTTAAAATGTTTGCACTTTCTGTTTTTCCCAAAACATAAGTATATAAAATGTCGGTAATTGGTAATCTAAAAAAAAGTCTACCAATAATTGTAAAGATATGATTTCCAATTAGTGTAATAATCGTATCATCTTCACTTCCAGAATTTTTTTGATATCTTGATCCAAAAACAAAATCTAGATTTTTGCTATTTAACAAATTAAGCATTTCTTTTAGTTCTTTTGGATCAAATGATCCATCAGCATTGAAAATACAAAACAAATCAGTTTTGCATTTTTTTATTCCTTCAATTAAAGCATCTCCATATCCTTTATTTTCTTGAAAAATAATTTCAACGTCATAATTTTTTATTGCTTCAATAGTTTCTGCATCTGTTTTATCTAGAACTATATAAATTTTATAATTATAAGGTTTTAATTCATCAATAACTTTAGGTAATGACTGCGATTCATTTTTTGCTGGAATAATTAATGTTAATTCATTCATTTTAAAAAATTCATTATTAAAAAAGATCCACTAAAAATGTAAAAAATTATTAAAGATCTAAAATTAAAAAAATTTCTTATATTTAAATTTACAGAAAATAACAACGTAAAAAGGATTAATAAAAAAGGATCATAATATTTATGATATATTGTGTATTGTGGATTACTTAAGATTAATAAAGTTATTAAAAAAGAATTTTTTAAATCTATTTTCATAATATTCAAAATAAAAATAGCTGAAACAAAACAGACTGTAAAAAATAAATAATTATTTTTTGTTAAGAAATAAGATATTCTAAAAAAAATACCTCCACCGGTAAAATTGAAATTATAGTTAAAAAAATATCCCAAAATTAAAACAATAATTAGTGATAAAATTATTATTTTAAAATTCCAATAGTTTAATTTTATGGATTTTGTTAATAAAAAAGGAATAGCATAAAAAAAAATAATAGAAAAAATTATAAGAATTTTATTTGAAAAATTAAAAATATTAAAATTATTAATATCTCCGGGTGGAGCAGCAGTGTTAAATAAAAAAATTGTATCTAAAGAAAATAAATAAAATATCGCTGGCAATGATAAAACAATATTAAGTAATATTATGTAAATTATTTCTTTATTTAGATTAAATTTTTTTAAAAAAAAATAAAAATAAAAAATTGAAAAAACAGAAAAGTTTGGACTAATGTATGATGCCAAAGTATAAGACAAAATACATTTTATTGAATTACTGAAATGATCTTTATCTTGTGTTTCAAATTTTAGAAAATATAGAATACTTAAACAAAAAAATATTAAACCAAATATTCTGCTATCAGGCCAAATTGATAAAGACCAAAATGTTGGAGATAAAAAAATTAAACCACATAATAACAAAGCATGGTTTTTATTAACATTTTTAAATTTAATTAAAATACTTTTGTAAAAAATTAATGGTAGCAATAAGCAAAAATGAATGCTTAAGAATCTTATTAAAATATCTGAAAGATTTAACTTATAAAAAAAAGATATAAGTATATATAAAATGGGTGAATGTCTGGTAGCATATTTATCGAATTGAAACAGTGTTTCAAAAAAATTATCTTTTAAATCAGTTAAAAGTCTTACGTGATTTTGGTAATCATTAAATGCACCTCCATTTGGATCGGCATTTAAAAAAAAACCAATTAACAAAAGCCCGTACAGTAGAAAAATTAGATAAATTGATTTAAACATTTATAATAATTCTGAAATATTATGATTAAAATATATGTAATTTATTAGAAATACATATAATTACCATATGTTAAATAATTTTTTTACATTCATTTTTTATTATTTTTTGATTTTATTCTCAATTTATGGGTACGGGTTATTTTTTCTTAAATTGAATGATAGATATAGCGATTTCCATAACTTTGGCCATGTAGGGTTGTCAGGATTATTTTTTATATTGATTTATTCATATGCAAGTAATTTATTTATTTCTCATTCAGCAGCTCATAATTTATTATTTATTTTATTAGGTATAATTTTATTTTTTTTTTTTTTTAAAAAAAATTATAATAGATTAAAAATTGAAGTTATTTTTTCACTCATAATTTTTAGCATATTATTATTTTCAGCTTTTATTTTTAAAAATCATGATGATTTTCCTTATTATCATTTTCCATACACATATTATCTTACCCAGGATAGCTTCCATTTTGGAGTTGGCCAATTTAACCATGGATTTAGAACTCCTTCGTCAATATTTTATTTAAATTCTTTATTTTATCTACCATTTGCAGAATATTATTTATTTAATTTAACCCCAATATTTATTTTAGGCTTTGCAAATATTATATTTTTAAAAAAAATTCATAATTTTTTTTGGTCATTAAATTTAAATAAAAGTTTTTTACAAAGAATAAATAATATTAATTATCTTAGTTTATTATCATTTATATTTATTAATATTTTTTTTTATAGAATTTCTGAACATGGAACAGATAGATCGGCACAAATACTTATATTAATATTTATAATTATAACTTTAGAATTTTTAAATTCAAAGAGAAATGAAAAATTAAGTTTAATTTATGTTTATATTTTAATAGGTCTAATTATATCCCTAAAAGCTTTTTATATTTTATACTTAGTATTATTTATTCCAATTTTTTACTTTATTTATGAAAAAAATAAAAAAATTTTCTTAAGTTTAAAATTTTTTTTTATAAATAAATATTTTTTATATTTATCAGTATTAGTGTTTTTCATTATAAGCACATATTTTATAAATACAGGATGTATGATTTATCCAGTAAGTTTTACTTGCTTTCAAAATTTAAGCTGGGCAATACCTATTTCAGAAGTCAATTTAATGAACAACTGGTATGAGCTATGGTCCAAAGCAGGTGCCAATCCAAATTTTAGAGTTGATAATCCGGAAATTTATATTCAAAAATTCAACTGGGTAAAGCATTGGATAGATAATTATTTTTTTAATAAAGTTTCAGACTTTTTTGGGGGAATTATATTGCTTTCAGTAATATTTACACTTTTTTTTATTAAACCAAATAAAAATAAAAAAAAAATAATTATAAATAAATATAGTGTCATAACTTATCTGCTTTTATTTATTTTGGCGTTTGAATGGTTTTACAATCATCCAGCATTGAGATATGGAGGATATTGCATTTTTGCATTAATTGTATTTATACCGCTATCAGCTTACATAGATATCTACAAAATAAATAAAAAAAAATTCAGCACATCAGTATTTATATTGATTTTTTTAACTACAATTATTTTTTTAGGTAGAAATTTAAATAGAATTAATAAAGAAATAGAAGTTTATAATTATAAACCAATCAGTGAAACTTTTTATAAATTAGATGAAAATCATTTTCGTATAGAAATACAAATGAGTGAATTATTAAAAAATTATGACAAATGCGAATCTTTAAATGAAAATTGCAATTTAGTTAAAAATAGAATTAATAAAAAATTTGGTAAAATAATATTTTTAAACAACTAATGATTCAAAAAATAGTTATATATATAATTAAATTATTTGACTTTTTTTATCATAGAAAAATTTTTTCTTTTTTAAAAGAAAAAAATCTTATTAATTTTAATATTTTTTTTGATGTTGGTGCACATAAAGGTGAATCTATAAAATTATTTTTAAAACATTTAAACATAAAAGAAATTGTATCATTTGAAGCTAGTCCAATAACTTTTAAGCTTTTGAAGAAAAAAGAACTAAATTTTAAAAAAAGATTTAAAAATACAAAAATTAAGTTAGAAAATTTAGCTTTAGGATCTGAAAGAAAAAACGTAATTTTAAAACATATGAGCGAAAGTTCTTCTTCGACAATAAGTCAAATAAACAAAAATTCGCCATATTTTAAAAAAAAATACAAACTACTAAATTTTTTTGATAGCCAAAAGCTATATGTGCCTGTTGAAGTTAAACTAGAAACTTTAGAAAATTATATAGTAAATAATGATTATAGGAATATAGATTTTCTTAAAATTGACACAGAGGGTTATGAATATGAAATTCTACTAGGTCTTAAGAACAGATTAAAAGATATTAAACTTATTATGTTTGAACATCACTATGATAATATGATTAAAAAAAATTATTTATATGCAGACATAAAAAATTTACTAAAAAAATATAACTTTGAAATGATTTTTAAAGCGAAAATGCCATTAAGGAAAACATTCGAATATATTTTTATTAATACAAGTGGATTGTAAAATTGAAAAAAAAATTAAAAGCATCTATCTTAATTTCAAATTATAATAATGAAAAATTTATTGATAAATGCATTAAATCCTTATTAAATCAAAGCTATAAAAATATTGAAATAATTTTTTATGATGATTTTTCTAGTGACAATTCGTTAAAAAAAATTTCAAAATATAAAAAAATAAAAATTATAAAAAATAAAGTAAGGGGAAAGTTTGGTTCTTACAACCAACTGGCTGCTTGTGAAAAATCATTTAAAAAATCTCAAGGAGATATAATATTTTTTTTAGATAGTGACGATTTTTTTAAAAAAAACAAAATAAATAACATTGTGAAAATTTTTAATTCAAATAAAGATTTGCCCGCAATTTTTGATTTACCAATATTTAATTTTAACAAAGAAAATTATTATAGAAAAAATAAAAAAAAAATTATAAGTAATTTTTGGCCATATGTTCCTCCTCAAAGCTGTATTTCTATAAGAAGAAAAAATTTAAAAAAAATTTTTAAAAGTATAAATTTTAAAAAATATCCAGATATTTGGATGGATTTCAGGATAGCAATATATTTAAAGTATATTAGTAAAGATTTTTTTGTATTGAATAATAACTTGACTTATTACAGGCAGACAGCAAATACTGTTTCTTCAAAATTTAAATTTTTATCTAAACCATGGTGGATTAGACGCATGCAGGCTCATAATTATATAGAATATTATTTTAGAAGAAATAATATTCTATACGAGAGAAACTTTGATTTCTATTTAACTAAAATAATAAATAAACTTATATGAAAATTAAAAAAATTCTAATTATTGGAAAAAATAGTTTTATTGGTAGTAATCTATTTTATTTTTTCAAAAAAAAAAACATAAAGGTAAAATTAATTAGTTATTCTGATTTTTTTAAAAAAGATTTTTTTAAAAAAGATTTTAATTATGTAATTAATTGTAGTTCTAATTTAAATTTTATAAAAAATAAGTATGATAAAAAATTTGATCATGATTTACAGATATCTAAAAAAATTAAACATTTTCCTACAAAGCTCATTTTAATAAGCACTAGAAAAGTTTATAAGCCAAAATTTAATATTAAAGAAAGTTACAAAAAGATCCCAAATTGTAATTATTCTAGAAATAAAATGGCTTCAGAAAATAATTCAAAGAAAATACTAAAGAACAAAATTTTAATATTAAGAGTCTCTAATTTATTAGGTTTTTCTAATAAAAAATCTAGAAAATTACATAACACATTTATCGATATATTTATAAAAAATATAAAAAAAGGTCTTATTTACAAAAATAAAAAAATATATAAAGATTTTATCTCAATCAAAAAATTTTGTGAAATAACCTTAAAACTAATTAAAATTAATTCATATGGTATTTATAATGTATCTTTGGGAAAAAAAGTATATTTGTATCAATTGGTTAAATGGTTGAATTACTATAACAACAAACGAACTATAACTTTAACTGCAAAAAAGAGTTTTAATAAAGATTGTTTTACTTTAAATAATCATAAATTAATGAAAAAGATAAAAATTAAAAATAGTGTAAAAGAATTAAAAAAAGAATGTTTAGAGTTGAGTAAATTATTTTTTAAATATAAATATTTTAAATCTTATGAATAAAAAAATTGCTTTAATTTTTGGAATTACTGGTCAAGACGGTTCATACCTAGCTGATTTCTTATTAAAAAAAAAATATATAGTTCATGGCGTCAAAAGAAGATCTTCATCTTTTAACACAGGAAGAATTGATCATATATATCAAGATCCTCATGAGAAAAAAAAAAGTTTTATACTTCACTATGGAGATATTACTGACTCAACTTCAGTTTCTAAAATAATAGAAAATGTTAAGCCAAATGAAATTTATAATTTAGCTGCGCAATCACATGTTGCAGTTTCTTTTGAAGTTCCAGAGTACACAGCAAATGCAGATGCTCTTGGTGTTTTAAGAATTTTAGAAGCAATAAAGTTTCATAAATTGGAAAGGAAAACAAAATTTTATCAAGCTGGCACTTCAGAAATGTATGGGAAAGTTCATGAAATACCTCAAACGGAAAAAACTAATTTTTATCCCTTAAGTCCTTATGGAGTGGCAAAACTCTACGGACATTGGATTACAAAAAATTATAGAGAAGCTTATGATATATTCGCCTCTAATGGAATTTTATTTAATCATGAAAGTCCAAGAAGAGGAGAAACATTTGTTACAAAAAAGATAGTCAGAGGATTAGTAAGAATTAAATATGGAATTGATAAAAAACTTTTTTTAGGAAATTTAGATGCAAAAAGAGATTGGGGCCATGCAAAAGATTATGTTGAGGCAATGTGGAAAATTCTTCAACAAAAAAGGCCAGACGATTATGTTATAGCAACAGGAAAACAGTATAGCATTAGAAAATTTGTAAAATTAGTATCTGAAAAATTAGATATGAATATAAAATGGTCAGGCAAAGGACTAAAAGAAAAGGGTTACGATCAAAAAAGTAAAAAAATAGTTATTGAAGTTGATAAAAATTATTTTAGACCATTAGATGTAAATAACCTTTTAGGCAATTCAGCTAAAGCTAGAAAAAAACTAAAGTGGTTTCCAAAATTTAATCTCGATTCTCTTATCAATGAGATGA
Organism: uncultured Flavobacteriaceae bacterium; assembly: GCA_964437815.1. GTDB lineage: Bacteria > Bacteroidota > Bacteroidia > Flavobacteriales > Flavobacteriaceae > Marisimplicoccus. Next base: position 963 of record CAYTIE010000005.1, on the reverse strand, counting down.
TACTAGAAGAAAAAAAATTGCTGAAAAATGATTACAAAAAAATCTAGGATTTTTATAACAGGCCATAATGGCATGGTTGGTTCTGCTATAAAAAGAAAATTTGAATTAAAAGGTTACAAAAAAATTTTAACTGTAGAAAAAAAAAAACTTAATCTTTTGAATCAAAAAAAAGTTTTTAATTATTTAAAAAAAAATAAGCCAGACTTGGTAATTATTGCTGCCGCAAAAGTTGGAGGTATAATTGCTAATAGTTTATATAAAAGTCAGTTTATATATGAAAATCTTCAAATTCAAAATAATTTGATACATGGATCTTATAAAGCAGGTATTAAAAATTTAATTTTTTTAGGTTCTAGCTGCATATATCCGAAACTTTCAAAACAACCAATAAAAGAAAAATATATTTTAACAGGTCCGCTTGAGGAAACCAATGACGCTTATGCAATAGCAAAAATTTCAGGTATTTTGATGTGCAACAATTATAGTAAGAATTTTAAATTAAATTACAAATGTTTAATGCCATCAAACATGTACGGACCAAATGATAATTATCATCTTAAAAATTCTCATTTTTTTGCAGCATTAATTAGAAAAATTTATGAATCAAAAATTTCAAAAAAAAAATCATTTATCGTGTGGGGAAGTGGAAAAGTATTCAGAGAACTTTTATTTGTAAATGATTTTGCTGATGCTATTTTATTTTTTTTAAATAAAAATTTTAAAGAATCATTTTTGAACATTGGATCGGGAAAAGATCATACAATAGAATGGTATGCAAATTTTATAATGAAGCAAATGAACGTAAATTTAAAAATTAAATTTGATAAATCAAAACCAGACGGTATGCCAAAAAAATTATTAGATATAAGTTTAGCAAAAAAATATGGCTGGAAGAGCAAAACCTCTTTAAAGGAAGGTTTTAAACATACATTTAATAGTTTTATTAAAGAAAATTATTAAATT